>CAYXLY010000028.1:0-18236 GCA_964466005.1 uncultured Spirochaetaceae bacterium
CCGCTCGATCGGGGAGCCGATCATCTTCTCGGTGTCCCGGACCCAGAGGCGGTCTTCGCGGGTCACGAAGGTGCAGGCCTTGCCGCTCGCCTCGGAGCGTCCCGTGCGGCCGATCCGATGGGTATAGGTCTCCGGCGTGCTCGGCGGATCGAAGTTGATCACGTAATCGATGCCCGCGACGTCGAGGCCTCGAGCCGCGATGTCCGTCGCGACCAGGATGTCGAAGCGCCCGTCCCGGAACCCGCTCATCGCCCGGTCTCGCTGCGACTGCGACATGTTGCCCTGGAGCGCCACGGCGCGGAGACCCTCCTTGGAGAGCTGGAGGGCGAGCCGCTTGGCGCGATGCTTGGTGCGCGTGAAGACGATGGCGCTCTCGCAATCCTCTTCCGAGAGCAGCCGGTCGAGAAGGTCCCGCTTGCGGCCTTCCGCCACCGGGTAGAGCGCGTGCTCGATCCGTTCGGCGGGGGCCGTATGCGCGAGCTCGACGACGTGGGGCTCGTGGAGGATGCGATCGGCCAGCTCCCGGATCGCCTTCGGCATCGTGGCCGAGAAGAGCAGGTTCTGTCGATCCTCGGGCAGCCTCGCCAGGATCTTCTTGATGTCGGGCAGGAATCCCATGTCGAACATGTGATCCGCCTCGTCGAGGACGAGCGTCTCGACCTCGGAGAGGTCGAGCTTCCGCTGGCTGAGCAGGTCGAGCACCCGACCCGGACAGCCGACCACGATCTCGGGACGACGGCGCAGGGCCTGGATCTGCATGCCGGCCGAGACGCCGCCGAAGATGGTCACGGTCTTGATGTCCGTGAACTTCGCCAGCGTCCGGATCTCGAGATCGATCTGGATCGCGAGCTCGCGAGTGGGGGCGAGCACGAGGACCAGCGGACCCTTGCCCGGCTCCTCGATCAGGCGCTGGAGGATGGGCAGCGCGAAGGCTGCCGTCTTGCCGGTGCCCGTCTGGGCCAGGCCCAGGACGTCTCGTCCCTCCAGGCAGGCGGGAATCGTCTCGGCCTGGATGGGCCGGGGCTCGTCGAAGCCGGCAGCGTGCAGGCCTCGAGCGAGGGAGGAATCGAGCTGGAGGCGGTCGAAGCCGCTCTCCGCGATCGGACGCGGTTGTGCGCTAGACAAATCAGTTCTCCGCCGCGCGGACGCCCGATTCGGGCGGCGCGGCTCTCTTTTTTCTGACCCAGACAACAGGAAAGGGAAAGACGGGATTTGGGCGGCGCGACCTCAATCGGGGGAACGAGAGGTCCTGTTGTTCGCCGCATCGGTTCGCTGCGTAATCTTTACGCTGCGGGGCTTCTGCCCTGACGCCTGATGTTTAGCGTCATCTGACGGAGATCGCCAGTGGGCCTCACCTTCGCCCCTTCGGCGTGTGCGACGCCCGACTTGAATCGGCGCGGGGGGCATCGCGCCAGAGGGTGTAGGCGCCCGCTCTGACGCCGCGCGCGGTCTGATGATCCATCGGGCACGGGAGAACGGAATCCGGGCAACACCTCGCTCCGGGGCGCGCTGTCTCGAATTCTTCGGCCCGGCGCTCGACTCTACTCTCTCGACGCGACTCGACGCGACCTTCGGCGAGTCGGCACGTTGTCTGCAGACTCTTCGGAGTCAGGGAGTCGACGAACGAGTCGTCCGCAGTCGCGGGACGCTCTTCGCAGAGCGGGTCGAGGCCGGCTCGAGGCGACTTCGGGAGGCCGACGGAAGATGAGCGAGGTGGAGCCGAGTCGGGACGAGTCGCCGGGCGCCCCCGAGCAGGAAGGTCCGGTGACGACGGGGAGCGCGTCGGGGATCTGGCGGCGTGGTTTCTACATGCTGCTCTTCGTGCTCATCTACGGCGTGGCCGAGGTGGTCCTCGGAGCCGTAGGCCTGATCCAGTTCGGCTGGGTCGCACTCAGCGGGGACAGGAACGAGAGGCTGCGTCATTTCGGCGCCGATCTGAGCCGCTTCCTCTTCGAGGTGATGCTCTTCTGGACCTTCGCGTCGGAGCAGAAGCCGTTTCCCTTCGCGGACTGGCCGAGCGGCTCGGCCCTCGAGGCGGCCGGGCCGGAAGCCGCTGGATCGGGAGATCGGAGATGAGCTCCCGACGCATGACCCGCTTGATCCTCGAGACGATCGCGCTGCAGGCCTCGCGGTCCGATGCCCATCGGGACCTCGTGTCGCGTCGGGAGCGGGTCGGAGAGCGGGGTGGAGACCCGGGTCCAGAGCGGAGCGGGACCGAGCGCGCAGTCGCCGCGCGCGGAGGGACGGAGGCGGCACGGACTCCACGTCGCGTGGGCCTCGGGCTGCAGTCGGCCGAAGATGGAGACCGGGGCGAGGAGCGGCGGACCGTCCGGTCCGTGCCCGTTCGTGCCGAGGACCCGGGCTCGTTCTCGAGCGCCTCGTGGCTGCGAGACATGGGGCGAGGAGGTGACGATGTCGATCGAATCTCTCTTGAGTCGTCCGGTGCGGATGCTGCCGCCCGACGCATCCTGCCATGAAGGCGCGCAGGTGCTGCGCGACGAGGGGGTGGGCTGCATCGTCGTCGCCGAGGACGACGGCCGCCCGCTCGGAATCGTGACGGATCGCGACCTGGTGGTGCGCGCCATGGCGGCAGGCCGGGATCCGGAGAAGACGGAGCTGCGGGCGGTGATGTCCGGGGAGCCCGTCTTCCTGGCCCACGAGCGTGGAATCGATCAGGTCATCCAGACCATGCAGCTGCAGCGTGTCCGTCGCGTTCCGATCGTGGACGCCGAGGGGCGTCTCGAGGGCGTGGTCGCACTCGACGACCTGCTGCCCCTGCTCGCGGATCAGCTGAGCGAGATGGCCTCGGCCGTACGCAGCGAGCTGCAGACGCCCTGAGCGGGAGGGGCCGCGCGTTTCGTCGCGACCGTTTCATCGCGGCGATCCGGCGAGCGAGCGCATCGTCGCGATGGCAAGGCGATGACGAGGCGATGCCGAGGCGATGCCGAGATCGCGGAGCGGGAGACCGGGCTCAGGACGACGAGCCGAACCAGCCCTCCGTGCGCAGGCAGAACCGAACGAGCGCCAGCATGAGCGGCACCTCGATCAAGACGCCGACCACCGTGGCCAGCGCCGCGCCGGACGAGATTCCGAAGAGCAGCGTGGCGGTCGCGATGGCGACCTCGAAGTGGTTCGAGGCGCCGATCATCGCCGTCGGCGCGGCGTTCTCGTAGGAGAGGCCGAGTCCTCGCGATAGCCCGTAGCCCAGGGCGAAGATCAGGATCGTCTGCAGCGCCAGGGGAATCGCGATCCACACGATCGTCAGCGGCTTCGCCAGGATCGTCTCGCCCTTCAACGAGAAGAGCACGATCAACGTGACGAGAAGGGCGGTGATCGTCACGGGCGTGAGGAAGGGCAGGAAGCGCTCGCGGAACCAGGGCTCGCCGCGCCGTGCGATCAGCCAGCGCCGGGACAAGTAGCCGGCGGCCAGGGGCAGGGCGACGTAGACCGCGATCGAGAGACCCAGAGCCTCCCAGGGAACTGGAAGTCGGCCGACGCCGAGCAGGAAGCCCCCGAGCAGTCCGTAAAGCAGCAACATCGTCAGCGAGTTGATGGCTACCATCACCAGGGTGTGGCCGTCGTTGCCGCGGGCGAGATAGCCCCACACGAGGACCATCGCCGTGCACGGCGCGATCCCGAGCAGGATGCAGCCCGCCAGGTAGCTCCGCCAGAGCGGCACCTCGAGCATCGGCACGCCATCGACGAGCTTGACGACTCCGGACCCGTAGACCGCACCGGGCTCGAGCTTCGATCCGAAGGGAACCTGGACGAGATCGACCGCGTCCGGTCCGATCAGGCCGATGAAGACGGTGCCCAGGAAGAAGCTCGCGATCGCCAGCATCGTGAAGGGCTTGATCGCCCAGTTCAGCACGAGCGTCAGGCAGACCGGCTTCACGGCACGACCCGCGCGCAGGACCTCGCCGAAGTCGATCTTCACCATGATCGGGTACATCATGAAGAAGAGGCAGAGCGCGATCGGGATCGAGATCACGGGTGCGCCGTCGACGTGGATCGCCATGGCATCGAGAGACCGCGCGAGTCCGGGCAGTCCGTGGCCGAGCGCGACGCCGATCCCCATGCAGAGCGCGACCCAGAGCGAGAGCCAGCGCTCGAAGGTGCTCAGTCCGTGGCCGGATCCTTCCGTCGCGCTCTCGCTGCTCTCGGCGTTCTCGCAAGGGGGCTCGGGCGCGGTCGAGGAGGTCATGAAGCGGTCTCCGGCTCGATCGGGCTCGGCTCGGAGAGTGCCTCGAGCTTCCTCTGCAAGGCGAGGCGATCGAGGGCCTCGACGCGCAGCTGCGTGAAGAGATCGATTCGACGTTCGAGCTCGATCCAGGTCTGCGTGAAGGCGGCGCGTTGCTGGGGAGCCGGGGCCGCCGCGGGGTCGGGCATGCCCCAGTGCGCCGTGATGGGCTGGCCCGGCCAGGCGGGACAGCTCTCTCCCGCCGCGGCGTCGCAGACCGTGAAGACGAAGTCGAGGGGAAGAGCGGAGTCTCGGGCGAGCTCGTCCCAGCTCTTGCTGCGCAGCCCGCTCGTGTCCGATCCCCGTTCGCGCAGGATCTCGAGCGCCATCGGATGGATGTGCCCCATCGGATGACTGCCGGCGCTGGCCGCCTCGAAGCGGCCGCGACCGCGCTCCGCCAGGATCGCTTCCGCCAGGATGCTGCGCGCCGAGTTGCCCGTGCAGAGGAAGAGCACGCGGTAGACCCGCTCCCCGGACGTCATCGATCGCCCCTCCCTCACCGGCGTCGGATCCGCGCCATCAGACGCAGCGCATCCGCAGATCGAGCCCCTCGAGGCGCTCCCGGTCCCGGGCCAGCTCGGGAGAGTCGACGAGGCAGGACCCGACGCAGCGCAGCAGGCTCCGGTGCAGGGCCGTGCGGCCCGAGGCGAGTCGGTAGTACTTCCACCTGCCCTCCTGTCGCACCTCGACCAGGTCCGCGCGTCGCAGCGTCGCGAGATGGCGGGAGATCTTCGGCTGCGTCTCCTGCAGGGCCTCGCAGAGATCGCAGACGCAGATCTCCTTGCGAGCCTGGAGCAGGCTCAGGATCCGCAGGCGGGTCGGGTCCGCGAAGGCGCGGAAGGGCTCGTCGACTGTCATATACGGAAAAGCATATATGACGGATCGCGTCGGGGCGAGACCTTCCGGGCGGGATTTCCGCGGGCTTGACCTCGAGTTCCTCCGCTCCCTGCTCGGCTCGTCTATCCTGATGAGACGGCGAGGAGACGAGCGAGGCGAGGGGGCGAGGACGGGCCCAGCCTCCCGATCGACGGGCGTTCCCAGGCAAGGCGCTCGGCTCGTCGACGCCGCGCGCGGGGGCGTCCGCGAGCCCGACCCGACGCGCGATCAGGACGAGCAGGAGGAGTACGGAAAGATGGCCGAGGCATGGATTCTCGACGCGGTGAGGACGCCGCGCGGAAAGGGAAAGAAGGACACGGGCTCGCTCTCGGGCATCCATCCCCAGGAGCTGCTCGGCCAATGCCTGAACGCGCTTCGGGAGCGACAGGGCTTCGAGCCCGCGGACGTCGAGGACGTCGTCGGAGGCTGCGTGTCCGACGTGAACGATCAGGCGGGCTGCATCGCGCGAAACGCGGTGCTCGCGGCGGGCTGGGATCCGCAGACCGCCTCGGGCGTCACGCTGAACCGCTTCTGCGGCTCCGGTCAGCAGGCGGTGAATTTCGCAGCCATGGGCGTGATGTCGGGCATGCAGGACCTCGTGATCGGGGGCGGGGTGGAGAGCATGTCGCGGGTCCCGATGGGCTCGACCGGCGGCGGCCTCGACGGCAACAATCCGCGCCTGATCGAGAGGCATCCGCTCGTGCCCCAGGGCATCTCCGCCGACCTGATCGCGACGCTCGAGGGCTTCGGCCGCGAGGATCTCGACCTCTTCGCCGCGGAGAGCCAACGTCGTTGTGCCGAGGCCCGGAAGAACGGCTTCTTCGAGTCGAGCCTCGTCCCCGTGGTGGATCCGGCGACGGGTCGGGTCGTCCTCGATCGGGACGAGCATCCGCGAGCCGGCACCACGGCGGACTCGCTCGGCAAGCTGCCCCCGTCGTTCGAGGCCCTCGGTCGGCATCGACCCGAGGGCGACACACGCACCCTCGACGAGCGCGCCCTCTCCCGCTATCCCGGAATCGGTCGGATCGAGCACGTCCATCATGCGGGCAACAGCTCGGGGATCGTCGACGGAGCCGCAGCGATCGCCGTCGCCTCTCCCGGATACGCGAAGGCCCACGGTCTGCGACCCCGCGCGCGGGTCCGGGCCATGGCGACGGCTGCCGACGAGCCCATCATCATGCTGACGGCGCCCACGCCCGCGACGCAGAGATGCCTCGCGAAGGCCGGCATGCAGGTGAGCGACATCGACCTCTTCGAGATCAACGAGGCCTTCGCGGCGATTCCGATGAAGGTGATCCGCGACCTCGACCTCGATGCCGAAAAGGTGAACGTGAACGGGGGCGCGATCGCGCTCGGACATCCGCTCGGAGCCACCGGCGCGATGCTGATCGGGACGCTCCTCGACGAGCTCGAGCGCCGGGATCGGACGACCGGGCTGGTCACGATGTGCATCGGGGGCGGAATGGGCATCGCCACGATCGTCGAGCGGGTCTGACGGGGAGACGACGACATGAGACGAGAGATCTTCAGCGAGGAGCACGACCTCTTCCGAGAGCAGTTCCGACGCTTCGTCCGCAACGAGGTCGAGCCCCACGTGGCGCAGTGGAACGCCTCGGGGATCACCCCCCGGTCGATCTGGAAGCGGATGGGCGAGGAGGGCTACCTCGGCTGCGACATGCCCGAGGAGTGGGGCGGAGCGGGCGCCGACTTCCTCTATGACGCCATCATCATGGAAGAGCTCGCCTATGCGCGCGCCCACGCCCTGCAGGCCTCGCTCCACACCGACATCTGCCTGCCCTATCTGGCGACCTGGGGAACCCGCGAGCAGAAGGAGAAGTTCCTCGCGCCGGCGATCGCGGGCGATTGCCTGGTCGCGATCGCGATGACCGAGCCGGCCGTCGGCTCGGATCTCGGAGGCGTCCAGACCCGCGCGATCCGGGAGGGCGACGAGTACGTGATCCACGGCGCGAAGACCTTCATCTCGAACGGTCAGAACGCCGATCTCGTGATCGTCGTCGCGAAGACCGACCCGACCCAGAGGCATTCCGGGATCAGCTTGATCCTGGTCGAGAGCCATCGCGAGGGCTTCTCGCGCGGCCGCAATCTCGACAAGATCGGCTTGAAGGGACAGGACACGAGCGAGCTCTTCTTCGAGGATTGCCGGGTGCCCGTCACGAATCGGCTCGGCGAGGAGGGGCAGGGCTTCAAGATGCTGATGGAAAAGCTCCAGCAGGAGCGGCTGTGCATCGGCGTCGGATCGATGGCCTCGGTCCGTCGGTCGCTCGACGACACGCTCGCCTACGTGAAGGAGCGCGAGGCCTTCGGACAGCCGATCGCATCCTTCCAGAACACCCAGTTCAAGCTCGCCGAGCTCGAGACGGAGTACGAGCTCGGGCGATGCTTCGTCGACCGCCTCCTCGCGGCACACGTGCGGGGCGAGGAGATCGTGAAGGAGGTCTCGATGGCCAAGTACTGGGCCTCCGATCTCCAAAAAAAGGTGGCGACGGAATGCCTGCAGCTCTTCGGCGGCTACGGCTTCATGTCGGAGTATCCCATCTCGCAGGACTATTGCGATGCGGCGGTCCAGTCCATCTACGCCGGCACCAACGAGATCATGAAGGTGATCATCGCCCGCCAGCTCGGACTCTGAAGGGATCCGGCACGGCGCGCGCCGGAGCCCCTCGCGCCCCGCGAAGCCCCGAGAAGAAGGCGCATTCCAACGTGGCTCGAGTGCGATGCCGGACTCGGCGGGGCTTCGAGGGTCGCCCGAGCCAGCGGTCGAGGCTCGGTCCGTTCGAAGTCCCGCGGCGTTGCAATCCCGGTCCGGGCGATCCATCTTCGCTCAGGCGCCCCCCGGACGCCGCTGCCCTCGATCCATTCAGGAGAGCCCATGTCTGCATCCGTTCCCGAGAGTCGCAAAGCCTTTCACGAGCTCCTCGATCTGCTCCGCGAGATGGACGATCGCTACGCCGGCCCGGAGTGGGGGATCAACGGTCCCGACGAAGTCGGCGAGTCCCTTCGAGCCGTCCTGCATCTGCTCGAGGCGTCTCTCGTCACCCGCGTCGAGTCGAATCCCGAGCATCCCTGGCTGCGCGAGTTTCCCCTGCCGACCCGCAAATTCCTGGGCGACAACTCCGATGCGCTCTACTACGAGACGGCGATCTCCCCGAGCCACAGCTACCGCCTCAAGGGCAACATGGCGGGAGCCGTCTACGTCTCCATCACCATCGAGGCCGGCGCCCCCAACGGCGAGTTCCCGCGCGACACCTGCGGCGTGATCAACGACACCCAGTTCGACGTGGCTTCGGACGGCAGCTTCGAGATCCGACTCGGGGGCGAGCCCGCGGAACGCAACTGGCTGGCCCTGCCTCCGGACACCTCCCGGATCACGACGCGTCACTACTACGAAGACGACGAGCCCGCGGCGGTCAAGCCGCGACATCTCGACTTCGAGATCGAGGTCCTCGATCCCGCTCCGCCGCCGGCTCCGCCCGGCGACGAGAGCGTGGCTGCGTCGATCCGGCGGGTCGCCAACTTCCTGCGGACCGCCAGCCTCGATCAGGGTCCGCCTTCCGAGAGGACGAACCAGCCGCCCTTCGTCTCCCGGGTGCCCAACGAGTTCCCCCAGCCGGTCAAGCCCGGCAACTTCGCTCAGGCCGCCGCGGACGCGGCCTACAGCATGGCGCCGTTCGTGCTCGGCCCGGATCAGGCCCTCGTGGTGACGGGACGCTGGCCCGAGGATTGCCGCTGCGCGAACGTCTGCCTCTGGAATCGGCACATGCAGACCTTCGACTACCTGAATCGACAGGTCTCCCTGAACCGGAAGCAGACCCGTCTCGAGCCCGACGGCTCCTTCCGGATCGTGATCGCCCACGCGGATCCGGGCGTGCCGAACTGGCTCGATACCGAGGGCCGGCCCTTCGGCATGGTCTTCTGGCGCTACATGCTGCCCGAAGGCGAGATCCAGAGGCCCGAGGCCGAAGTCGTCCCGCTGGAGTCGCTCCGAGGAGCCTGAGCCCGAGGCCGGCCGCGAACTCGAGCCCGAGGCCCAGCCCGAGACCGAACTCGAGGCCCAGCCCCAGCCCGCGACGCATGCGAGTGCGGACTGCGCGCACGGGCGCGCGGGAACGCACCCGTGCGCGGTCCCGTCCCGCTCGGCGCTTCTTCCGTGAGCAGGGAGGCCGCGAATCTCCGCAGGGCTCCGTGCAGCCTGCGCGAGCTCTCGCCGAGTCGGGCCGGCCCCTGCCGGATCTGGAATGCCTCCGGGTGGCATGTGTCTTGCTCCCACGAGACTCGTGAATGGAACGGAGTGAACGGGTCCCCGCGGAGTGCCGGGTGCGCGCTTCGCGGGGCCCGGCGGAGGGCTCATGCTTCCGAACGCGCCTGGCGCGCGACCCCGGGATGCGCGCGAGAAGGCGCTGGCCGTCAACCTGGATGTCCGCCGCTATGGGACCTTCGCGGAGATCGGAGCCGGGCAGGAGGTCGTGCGCTGGTTCTTCCGCGCGGGCGGGGCGGCGGGAACGATCGCCAAGAGCATCTCTGCCTACGACATGACCGTGAGCGACGCGATCTACGGTCCGTGCGACCGCTACGTGTGTCGGGAACGGCTCGAGTCCATGCTCGAATACGAGTACGAGCTCAACTGCCAGCGGCTACGGGAGCGTCGCGGGGACCAGACGGCCTTCTTCGCCTTCGCCGACACCGTCGTCGCCCGGAGCTTTCAGGGCAATCACGAGTGCCATGGCTGGATGGGCGTGACCTTCCAGTCCCACCCGCGCGACCAGGCGAGCCGGATCGTGATTCACGTCCGGATGCTGGATTCCGAGACGACGCTCCAGCAGGAGGCCCTCGGCATCGTGGGCGTGAACCTGCTCCACGGCGCGTTCTTCCTCTTCTCGGATCCCGACCTGCTGGTCGAGTCGCTGCTCGACGGGCTCAGCACGGAGCGGATCGAGATCGACATGATCGAGTTCTCGGGGATCGAGTTCCGTCACGTCGACAACCGGGTGATGAGTCTGCGACTGGTACAGCTCGGCCTCTCCGGTGCGGCCATGTTCGCGGCGGACGGATCGGTGATCCAACCCTCCGAGGCGTTGCGCAAGCGACCGGTGCTCGTGGAGCGGGGCAGCTTCCGGCCGGTGACGCACGTGAATCTCGACATGCTCTCGAGTGCGCTCGAGCGATTCGGGTCCCAGCTCGACCCGGACGATCGGCCCCTGGCGCTGATGGAGCTCACGATGGGGAACCTGCTCGCGGAAGGCGAGCTCGACCTCACGGACTTCCTGGCGCGGGCCGACGTGCTCGCGGCGACGGGGCAGACCGTCCTGATCTCCGACTACTTCGAGTTCTATCGCCTGGCGCGCTACCTCTCCTCCGCGACGAGCCGGCCGATCGGAATCGTGCTCGGCGCCGGAAGCCTGGCCCAGCTCTTCGACGAGCGCTTCTACCAGGATCTCGACGGCGGCATTCTCGAGTCCTTCGGCCGCCTCTTCAAGAACGGCTTGAAGATGTACGTCTACCCCTTGCGGGATCCGTCGACCGGTCGCCTGACGACGGTGGACACCCTCGAGGTCGCTCCAGAGCTCGCCTCGCTCTACCGCTTCCTCGTCGACCAGGGCAGCATCGAGCAGCTCGATCGGGTTCGCGAGGACGTGCTCTCGATCTTCTCTCGAGACGTCCTGCGGCTGATTCGCGAGGGAGATCCCGCCTGGGAGAAGATGGTGCCGGATGCCGTGGCGGCCTTGATCCGGGAGCGCGGGATCTTCGGCCATCGCAAGCTCGAGCCGGCCTGAGCAGGGCTCGCTCGACCCGGAGCGCGGCTCAGCGGATCCGAGCGCCCCGGTAGTAGACCTCGCGCTCGAGCTCGTAGCGCCGTCGGAGCTCGGGCAGGTCGTCTGCATGGCCCACGACGATCACCGTGTCACCGGTGCGGAGCTCTTCTTCGTCTCCCGGATTGACTGCGACGCTGCCGTCGGCGCGGCGCAGGCCCACGATGAGGAATCCGTGATTCCCACCGATCTCGATGGCGCGTACGGGCTGGCCGACCAGGGCGGAGCCACGCGGGATCCGGAGCTCTTCGACCTGCAGTCCGAGCTGCGCCAGGGAGTCGCCGAGCTCGCCGTGAAGACCCTCGCCGCGAGCGAGAAGGTCCTCGGCCGAGGGGCGCGTGATGAGGTTGGCGATTCGATGCGCGCCGATGGCGGCCGGAAGGATGACGTGGTCGGCGCCGCTCCTGCGCAGCTTCGACTCGCTGGCCGGGTCTTCCGCCCGGGCGATCACGATCAGGCTCCGGTTGACGCCGGTCGCGGTGAGCGTGACGAAGACGTTGGCGGAGTCGCTGGGCAGGACCGCGGCGAGCTGTCCCGCGTGCCGGACGCCGGCCTGCTCGAGGATGCTCTCGTCGGAGGCCTCGCCGAGGAGGACGAGATGGCCGTCGTTCTCGGCCTCGACGATCTTCTTCGGATCCCGATCGACGACGACCAGACGCGCGCCGTGCTCGACCAGGTCCCGGGCCAGGATGCGTCCCACGCGTCCGTAGCCGCAGAGGATCGTATGGTCTCGGAGCTCCCGGATTCCACGGTTCATGCGTCGTGCTCCCAATGCCCGGTTGATCTCGCCTTCGGTGATCAGCTGGACGAAGCCGCCCACCGCGATCAGTGCCGCGCCATAGCCGGCGACGATGACGCCGCTCGTGAAGGCGCGAAGCTCGGGCGTGTCGACGGGCCGGACCTCTCCGTAGCCGACGCCGAAGATGGTGATCACCACCATGTAGATCGCGTCGATCGTGTCCCAGCCGGCGATGCGGTAGCCCAGGACCCCGACGACGCAGGTCGCGACGAAGAAGAAGACGCCGGCGAGCAGTCGTCGGATCGGTCTCGCCAAGTCGTCTCCTGCACTCCCTGGAGCTTCGCTCCGTCTCCCGTGTGCGACTCCCGCTGCAGCGGGCTCGCGCCCATCCGGAGCCGCCGAGCGGACTGATCTCGAGAGGGCCGGGGACGGACCCGTTGCAGGGAGCGGACCAAGCAAGCCGGATGCCAGTTGGAGGCCCCTCGGCTCGCTCATCGGAATGGGCTCGTGGGAGCGGAGGGGGCTCGAGAGCCCGCACCGAGGATCGGCTCGCCACGCGCGGGATCCTGGCCGCTCAACGAACGGGCAGGATCGGGAGGAGATGGGCATCGAGCAGGCAGCTCCGGATCACGGAGCCGACGCGCCGACGCTATCCCAGCACGAAGGCCTCGACGGCCTCCTCGAATCCGCGGGGATTGTCGGTCGCGACGGAGTGGGCGGCCTGGGGGACGACGACGAGACGCCCGTTCTGAAGCACCTCTTCGACCATCCGATCGGCGACCTCGGCCGAGAGGATGTCCGAGGCAGCTCCTCGCACGACCAGCGTCGGGCAGGTCACGGCGGCCAGGGCCTTCCAGTGGGCGTCGGTCTGGGCCTGCTCTCGCGCCCGGGCGGCCTCGTCCATCGGGCGATCCGCTCGCAGTGCGGGGTCCATCTTGAGCTCGTAGAGACCGTCGGCCCGCTGGCGCAGTCCATGGGTCGCCATGCGCATCAGCGCCCGGGGCTCCCCCGCTGGATAGTTGAGGGAGAGCATCCGGGCGTACTCTTCGATGCCCGTGAAGACCGGGGCTCGCTGATCCGCCATCTCGCCCTGGATCCGGAGCGCGCCCCGCATGTCGATCTCCGGTCCGATGTCGACGAGGACGAGTCCGGCCAGCCGCTCTGGATGACGCCCCGCGAAGGTCATCGAGACCCGTCCGCCCATCGAGAAGCCGATCAGCACGAAGCGATCGATCTCGAGAGCCGAGGTCAGCGCCTCGAGATCATCGGCCATGGCGTCCGAGTCGTAGCGACCTTCCGGATCCCAGTCGGAGTCGCCGTGTCCGCGCTGGTCGACCGCGAGCACCCGATAGTGCGGCGCCACACAGGGGACGAAGTCGTCCCAGAGCCGGGCCTCGTTGCCGTGGCCGTGCAGGAGCACGAGGGGGACGCCTTCATCGCTCCACTGAACGACGTGAAGCTGCAGGCCATGCGCACCCGGGACGCGAAGCGAACGCGGTTCCATGCCGACACGGTATCACGGTCGCGGAGGGCGTCCATCGACTCCTCTGCGCGCGCATCGAACGAGTCGCGAAAGCGGGCTCGCCGGGGGGCGAGCTGGGGTACCTTCGAGAGCCGCGTGAGCCGTTTTCAGGGATGGATGAAGGAGTCTCTCATGTCCAGCATTCTCGATCGTTTCCGCCTCGATGGGCAGGTCGCCATCGTCACCGGGTCCGGACGCGGCATCGGCGCCGCGACCGCGCTGGCGTATGCGGATGCCGGCGCCGACGTCGTCGTCTCGGCGCGAACGGCCTCCCAGATCGAGGAGACCGCCGAGAAGGTCCGCGCTCGCGGACAGCGTGCGCTCGTCGTGCCCTGCGACGTGCTCGAGGCCGATCAGCGCAAGGCGCTCGTCGATCGGACCCTCGACGAGTTCGGGCGGCTCGACGTCCTGGTGAACAACGCGGGCGGCTGGCCCCCCAAGCCGACGCTCGAGACGACCGAGGACGAGTTCGAGGCCTGCTTCCGGTTCAACGTGACGACGGCATTGGCCCTGACGCGACTCGCCGTGCCTCGAATCGTCGAGACCAGCGGGAAGGGCGCGATCGTCAACATCTCGTCGGTCGCCGGTCGCTTCCACCAGCCGGGATTCGCGGCCTATGGCACCGCCAAGTCGGCGCTCTCCTTCCTGACGCGCAACCTCGCCCAGGACTTCGCGCCGAAGATCCGGGTGAACGCGATCGCCGTGGGCTCGATCCTCACGGAGGCGCTGTCGAACTTCATGAGCGCGGAGATGGAGCGCGAGATGGTCTCGAAGACGCCCATGGGGCGTCTGGGCGATCCGGAGGACATCGCTGCCTGTGCGCTCTATCTGGCGTCTCCGGCGGCGGACTACGTGACGGGCGAGATCTACGGGGTGAACGGGGGGCTGACGCAGATTCAGGTCGAGATGCCCCGCGCGGCGATCTGAGGCGCCCGATCGGCTAACATTCGACCTCGACCACCGGATCCGGAGAGCTCCATGGCGGCAATGGCAGCGGCAGAGAGTGCGGACGCGGTCCCGCGGCTCCAGATGCGGAACGCCCGGACCTACGAGGAGTGGAAGGCCGCGGCGCTCGCCGAGGACGAGCGCACCGGTGCGGCGCGGTGGCGCGAGATCGATCAGAGCCGGCGCTACGACTACAAGGTCATCCGGCGCCGACTCGAAGAGGTCCGCGAGGTCCGCCGCTCCGGAGATCCACAGCGGGTGCTCTTCTACCTGAACGAAGGCATCCACGGCAACACGGGCGGAATGGGCTCGTCCTCGCTCTATCGTCGGGCGCATTTCGGGACGAAGGACCTCGTCACCGACTACATCCGCGAGCTCTCGGGCGCGCTCGAGCAGCTCGTCGACGTCGACGAAGAGCTCGTTCCGATGGCCGAGCGGCTCGAGTTCTTCCGCAGGGCCAGCCACTGCTTCGGGCGCACCGCGATCATGTTCTCGGGCGGCGGGGCGCTCGGTCTCTTCCACGTCGGAGTGAGCAAGGCCCTCGTCGAGCAGGGACTGCTGCCCAACGTCATTTCGGGGGCGAGCGCGGGCTCGATCGTCGCGGCGATCCTCGGGACGCGGACCGACGACGAGCTTCTCTCGACGCTCGAGGCCCGTTCGGTGGTGGAGGGATTCGAGGGCATCTCCGAGGGCAACATCGAGCTCATGAAGGGCGAGCGCCGGATGGGCATCGAGGACGTCCGAAGCTTCGTCGAACGTCAGATTCCGGACTGGACCTTCCAGGAGGCCTTCGAGCGGACGGGCCGGCGCATCAACATCTCGATCTCGCCCCGGGAGCTCCATCAGCAGTCCCGGCTGATGAACGCCATCACGTCGCCCAACGTGTACATCCGCGAGACGGTCCTCGCGTCCTGCGCGATCCCCGGGATCTTCCCCGCCGTGACGCTGGCTGCGAAGAACGCGAAGGGCGAGCGCCAGCCCTACGTCGCCTCGAGACAGTGGGTGGACGGCTCGGTGACCAACGACCTCCCCGCGAAGCGGCTCAGTCGTCTCTACGGCGTGAACCACTTCATCACCAGTCAGACGAATCCGATCATCCTCTGGTCACTTCGCGATACCGGCGCTCAGGACAGCCTCTTCTCGAAGCTCTGGGAGATCAACCAGAACGCGAGTCGGGAGTGGCTCCGCGCGACCTATCCCCTCGCGATGCAGCTCACGAAGCGCCACTATCCCTTCAACCTGCTGACGCGCATGGCCTACGGGGTCGCGACCCAGGACTATACGGCCGACATCAACATCATCCCGCGACGTCGTTTCTGGAATCCCCGCAAGCTGCTGTCGATCCTCTCGGAGGAGGAGACGCGCTTCATGATCTCCGAGGGAGAGGCGGCCACCTGGCCGAAGATCGAGATGATCCGCAACTGCACGCGGATCAGCCGGACTCTCGATCGCATTCTCGACGACCTCGAGGCGACGCGGCTCCACTCCCTGGCTTAGTCCCCTGTCCCGGAAGCTCGCCTGCATTCGATCGCGTCTCCGGGCCGATCGCTGCGTTGCGCTCGGTCGCCGGGGCTCCGGAGAGGGCCTCCCACGCCGTTCGGCGGGGAGCGCATCGATCCGACGGACATCGAGCCGTCGGAGGATCGGTGGAGCCGACGGGTCGAGCCCCCGTCCCGCGCTTCGGACTGGAATCGGAAGCGCGGAACGGGGACGGGGATCCGGTCCGGACTACTCGGATGCGGGCAGGATGATCGATTGGAGCTCCGTATACGGAGCGATGCCCTCCGGTCCGAGCTCTCGTCCGATGCCCGATTTCTTGAAGCCGCCGAAGGGCGCGCGGAAGTCCAGGATCGACGCGGAGTTGACGGCGACGCAGCCGGTGCGGACGCGGGCTGCCAAGGCGGCGGCTCGCTCGACGTCCTGCGTCCACACGGATCCGCAGAGCCCGTAGGGCGAGTCGTTGGCGATCGCGACGGCCTCGTCGTCGCTTCCGTAGGGAATCACGGCGAGGACCGGGCCGAAGATCTCCTCCTGGGCGATCTTCATCGAGTTGTCGACGTTCGCGTAGACCGTCGGCTCGATGTACCAGCCGCGCTCGTGATCCTTGGGGCGCGAGCCGCCGCAGACGGCCCGGGCCCCCTGGGCCTTGCCCGACTCGAGGTAGCCCTCGATCCGGTCGCGCTGCCTCTGGCTGACGACCGGTCCGACGTTCGTCTCGGGATCGAGCGGGTCCCCGAGCTTCATGCCTCCGACCGCGCCGCCGAGCGCCTCGACGATCTCGTCGTAGCGCGAGCGCGGCGCGAGGATCCGGGTCTGGGCCCCACAGGCCTGTCCGTTGTTGAGGAGGGCAGCCCCGAGGAGGGGGGCCATTGCGGAGCCGAGGTCGACGTCGTCGAGGAGGATGGCGGCCGACTTGCCGCTGAGCTCGAGGGTGCAGCGCTTGATCTGCTCCCCGCAGAGCGAGCCGATGCGGCCGCCGGTGGCCGTGCTGCCCGTGAAGCTCACCTTGTCGATGTCCGGATGGCGGACGAGGTACTCGCTGCTCTCCGGGCCCGCGGCCACGACGTTCACGACGCCCGGCGGAAGCTGGGCCTCCTCGATCGCCTCGGCGATCAGATAGCCGTCGAGGGCGGTCTCCGGCGAGATCTTGAGCACCATCGTGCAGCCGGCCGCGAGCGCCGGGCCGAGCTTCATTGCGGCGATGAAGAGCGGCACGTTCCAGGGAATGATGCCCGCGCAGACACCGACGGGAGCCCGACGGACCCGAACCCGCCCGCCGAGAGCGCCGGCGCGCTCGTCGACCCAGGGATGGCTGCCGGCGAGCTCGGCGTAGATGTCGAGCACCATCGTGGCCGCGAAGACCTGAGTGCCGAGAGATTGCTGGGCCGGACATCCGTTCTCGCGCGAGATCAGCTCCGCGATCTGCGGCCCGCGCGCCTGGAGGGCCTTCGAGAGTCGGCCGATGGCCTCGCCGCGCTCCTCCGGGCTCCAGCCCGGAAAGGGACCCGAGTCGAAGGCGCGTCGCGCGGCGGCCACGGCGCGGTCGATGTCGGCGGGCGCCGCGTCGGGCGTGCGTCCGAGGGGCTCTTCGGTCGCGGCCCCGATCACCTCGATCGAGCTCGGACTGTCGGAGCGCAGCCATTGGCCGTCGATGAAGAAGTCGTGATGCTCGAGATACTCGGACGATGCGGACATGTGTTGGGCTCCTGGCGCTCATTCGTTCAGGGGAGAAGAGTCGACGAGTGGACGAGACCTGCTGCCGTCTTCCCGTCTGCGGTCGTTCCCGAAAGGGTATGACGATCTGCGAGGGCAGTCATCCCCCGACTCGTCGCGAAGATGCGATCCGCGCGTACAGGCGGCGGCGGCGGCGGGCGGCGGCGGGCTGTGGCTCGTGCAGGGGCCGACGCGGGGGCCGGAGAGAACGGATAAGCTGGTCCTTCGGTGAGCCTCCGTCCGTCACGGGGCCGGGCGATCGACTCGCCGAGAGACGCCGGGGAGAACGGAAGTGGGCCAGCTGCAAGGAAAGAGCATCATCGTGACGGGCGCCGCGGGAGGGATGGGGGCCGTCCACGCGCGTCGCTGCCTCGAAGAGGGAGCGCGCGTCGTGATGACGGATCTGCAGGTCGAGGCGGGAGAGGCGCTCGCGGCAGACCTCGGCCCCGAGGCGGTCTTCGTCGAGCACGACGTGACGGACGAGGCGGGCTGGGATCGCACGGTCGGGGTCGCGATCGACCGGTTCGGGCGCGTCGATGGCCTCGTCAACAACGCGGCGATCTGGTCCACGGCCCCGATTCTCGAGGAGTCGGCCGACCGGCTGCGACGGATGCTCGAGGTGAACGTGGTCGGCAGCTTCCTGGGACTGCGCAGGGTCGCGATGGCGATGCGGGACGGGGCTGGGGGATCGATCGTGAACATCTCGTCCATCGCCGGCACCCGCGGCCTGCCCGAGCACGGCGCCTACGGCGCCTCGAAGTGGGCGGTGCGGGGGCTGACGAAGGTCGCCGCGAGCGAGCTCGGACCCTTCGGCATCCGGGTGAACTCGGTCCACCCCGGTGCCGTCGAAGGTACCGGATTGTTCCTCGTTCC
>CAYXLY010000029.1:0-17989 GCA_964466005.1 uncultured Spirochaetaceae bacterium
GACCCGAACGGGCTTCGGATTCGTGATGAACAAGATGAGCATGGGCCTGGTGGGCGGGCCGACCGGCTTCGCGGTCCTGAAGGCCTTCTTCGAGACCCTTCGCGGGTAGCGGCGCTCTCGCGAGCCCCTCGGTCGACTGCTGGCGGCCGGCGCGCCGTTGCTATCGTCGCGGCATGACAGAACGTGCCTACGACGAGGATCTGCGTGCGCTCCTTCCCCTGCTGCCGACCGTGCAGGATCTCGGCTCGCTCGAGGCCATCGTGGCCGCCCGCAGCGAGCGCGCCTCCTTCGTGGATCCCCCGCCCGACCGCGACGACGTTCTCAAGGAGGACCGGAACGTCCCCGGCGCCGCGGGAGATCCCGAGGTCCCGATCCGGATCTACCGCCCCCGGCAGCCGAGCGACGGTCTCCGTCCGGCCCTGCTCGAGATCCACGGCGGAGGCTTCCTGTTCGGGGACATCGAGATGATGGATCCGTGGTGCCAGCAGGTCTCGGCCGAGGTCGACGCCGTCGTGGTCTCCGTCGGATACCGACTGGCTCCCGAGCATCCCTTCCCGGCCGGCCTCGAAGATTGCTACGCCGCGCTCTGCTGGCTGAGCAGCCATGCCGAGGACCTGGGCGTGGATGCCGCCCGCATCGCGGTGGGCGGACAGAGCGCCGGAGGCGGACTCGCTGCCGCCACCGCGCTCCTCGCCCGTGATCGGAGCGGCCCCTCCATCTGCTTCCAGCTCCTGGAGATCCCCGAGCTCGACGATCGCCTCGACACGCCGTCCATGAAGGCCTTCGACGACACGCCGCTCTGGAAACGTCCGAATGCGGTCTGTAGCTGGCGCCACTATCTCGGTCCGGACCTCGGTCCGGACCTCGGGCCGGACGCATCCGGCGAGGTCTCGCCCTACGCGGCCCCAGCTCGCGCGAGCGACCTCTCCGGCCTCCCGCCGGCCTACGTCTCCACGATGGAGTTCGACCCGCTGCGCGACGAGGGCCTGATCTACGGCATGCGGCTGCTGCAGTCGGGCGTCTCCGTCGAGCTGCACAGCTATGCGGGGACCTTCCACGGGTCGGCGCTGATTCCCGCCGCCGAGTCGTCCCGAAGGAGCCAGCGCGAGGTCATCGAGGTCCTCGCTCGCCGTCTCCGCGCCTGATCCGGATCGGGCCCCCGGCGACGGGGGAGCTTCTTCGACGGGCTGCTAGACTCGCGCGTCCGAGAGAAGCAGCCCGCGTTCGTGAGGCGAGGAGACGACCCAGACATGGCCGAGAACCCGATGACACAGAAGGAGTTCGAGCGACTCCGCCAATTCATCAAGCCCTATTCGAGCCTCAACGTGTTCGTCTACAAGCTCACCGGCGGACGCCTGATGGGGAAGTTCCAGGGGCGCCCGGTCTGCCTGGTGACCATGAAGGGGGCGAAGAGCGGACAGACCCGCACCATCCCGCTCATGTACGTCCCCTACGGAGAGGGTGTCCTGATCGTCGCCTCCCAGGGCGGCGCGCCGAAGTCGCCGGTCTGGTACAAGAATCTGGTCGCGAACCCGGACATCGAGGTCCAGTACGGCAGCAAGAAGATGAAGCTGCGGGCGCGCCAGGCCGACGACGAGGAGAAGGCCCGCGTCTGGCCGACCTGCGTCGAGCACTACCCGCCCTTCGAGGACTACCAGAAGCGCACCGACCGGAACATCCCGGTCTTCGTCTGCGAGCCGCGATCCTGAGGGCTCCGGGACGCGGGACGGCTCGGCCGTCTACTCGTGGAGCTTCGCCCCATACATGCCCAGGTAGTGATAGTCGAAGTCGGGGTCGGAGCCGAGCCGCTCGTTCAGCTCGTAGATGCGCTCGTACCGCGTGTCCTTGATGAGCCAGCGACCGTCGACCTTCTCGTAGCGGTCCCAGTAGAGGGCCGTCCCGGTCGTGAAGTTCTTGAAGTTCATGATCCACATGTTGTCCGTGAGGTACCAGATGCCGGTGGCCTCGGTCGCGCTCAGGACGTCGATCTCGGGATGATGGGCGTTGTGATGGCCGACCGAGCGGGAGTGGAAGGACTGCTTCACCGAGTCGACGTACTCGTCCCGCCCCTCGAGCTTCCACTCGTAGGTCCCGCCCTTGAAATGGACCTTCACCTCGGGATGGAAGAGGGTCGCGAGCTCCTCGAAGTTGCCCGTGTCGATACAGCGGAAGTAGGCATGCTTCGTCCGCTTGATGCCCTCGATGTCGAGCAGGAGCTGCACCGAGGCGCGCAGCGCCTCGGGACTGTCGTCGGCGATCTCCAGCGGAAGTCCGTCTCGGATTCCCATTCCATCCCGTGTCAGGCTCGGCGCCCCGGCTCCGTTTCCCTTCGACATCGATCTCCTCGCCTCCTGATCCGATCGAGTGGCCGCAGCCGCTCTCGTTCGTCCGTCCATCGTCTCCGTCGGCAATCGTAGACGCAAACGAGTCGTCGTGCCGCCGACGACACGGACCCTCGCGAAGCGAGCCGGGACGCGCGACGCACGGGGGGCTCGGGAGTCTCCGAGGGAGCCGAGGGGAGGACGAAGAGAGTGCGGCGGGCGGAGGAGCTAGCGGCGGTGGGCGGATCGATGCGAGGCCTTGCCCTTGCGGACGAGTCCACCGGATCGTCCGGGCCGATCGGAGCGCTTCGCGCCCGGTCTGCGAGGGTCCCGGGCAGGACCGGCCGGGGGACGCGGCCCTCCCTCGGATCGCGGTCCACCGCTGGCCGATCCACGGAGACCGGCCTCCCCCTGCGGGCCTTCGGCTCGCTGGATCACGATGCCGGGATCGCGCTTGTCGGGTCGCCGGGTCCGGCTCTCGAAGTCGCGGGCCACGTCGGCGGCGACGTCCACCGTCGAGGACTTCGCGTCGATCTGGATCGATCCGACCTGATGGCTCGCGAGCCCTCCCCGCCGACACACGTGAGAGAGCAGCCGACTCGTCGTCGCGCCGGTCTTCTCGCCCCAGCTGACGATGAAGCGCGTGAACTCCTTCGACTCGCCGGCTCCTCCCCGGCGACCCGGGGACCGATCCGGGGACCGATCCGATGAGCGGCTCGAGGGACGCTCGCTGAAGGGGTCGAGCCCGACGACCTCCCGGGGCTCGATCGGAGTCCGCGGCATCGCCATCTCCAGCAGGGTGGCCACCAGATGCGCGGGATCCTGCTCTTCGAGCAGCTTCTTCGCGTAGGTCAGCTGCGCGTCGCTCGGCAGCTCGCGACTCGACTCGACCGACAAACGCTCGTGGAGCGCGCGCCGGGCCTGCTTCGTGAGGGCCTTGCGGACCTTGTCCGGACCGGGGATCGGCTGCCAGGAGACTTCGACCCGCGCGGCGCGCAGGAGTCGGGTGACCCGCCGGCTCTCCGGACCGGGAACCAGCAGGATGCTCCGACCGGTTCGACCGGCTCGGCCGGTGCGTCCGCTGCGATGGGTATAGGCGTCGGGCGTGCGAGGCGGATCGATGTGGACGACGGTCGAGATGTCGGGGACGTCGATCCCTCGTGCGGCGACGTCGGTCGAGACGAGGATGTGGAAGGTTCCGCTGCGGAAGGCATTCAGGGTCCGCGTCCGCTGGGCCTGCGGAAGCTCGCCGCTGAAGGGGGCGGCGGCGAAGCCGTCGCTGGCGAGCTTCTCGGCGAGCTCGACGGCATCGACCCTCCGGTTCACGAAGAGCAGACAACGGGAGTCACCCGCGAGCAGAAGGACGTTCACGAGCGCCGCGTAGGTCTCCTGGCGCCGGATGGCATACGCGATGTGCTGGATGTCGGCGTTGGCCACGCCGAGCCGCGTGCCCTCGAGCGCGAGCACGTCCTTCTGATAGCGCCGCGCCAGCTCCACGACCGCGCGCGGGAAGGTCGCGGAGACGAGATGGCTCGCCCGGGACGCGGGCAGCGCGTCGACGATCGCCTCCAGCTCCTCGCGAAAGCCCATGTCGAGCATCTGATCCGCCTCGTCGAGCACGACGTGGTCGATCGCGTCGCAGACGAGCGCGCCGTTGCGCATGTGGTCGAGAAGCCGCCCGGGCGTACCGACGACGAGCGCAGGCTTGCGAGAGAGGGCGCGCCGCTCCATCGCGATCGAGGTCCCGCCCGTCACGACCTCGACCTTCAGGTCGCGCATCCCGGCATAGAGCCAGCCGAGCTCGTCCCGGACCTGGGCCGCCAGCTCGCGCGTCGGCACGATCACGAGCGCGCTCGGCCGGGCCGCCGGGCCGGCCTCCGCCGCGGCGCTCCCACCGGCCTCCGCCGCGGCCTCGATCCGGGCCTGAAGCGGAGCGGCCAGCGCGAGGCCGATCGCCACCGTCTTGCCGGATCCCGTCTGTGAGGAGATCCGCAGATCTCGCCCCCGCGACGCATCCGACGACGCCATCGCCTCGACCACGGCGTTCTGGATCGCGGTCAGCTCCGTGAAGCCGCGCTCTGCGAGGGCCTTCGCAATGGGTTCGGGCAGGTGGGCGAAGGGCGCAGCGCTCGCCTCGGTCGGTGGGCTCGTCGGGGTCATGGAACTCGTCGTGGATTCGTCGCCGGGGCCCGCTGGACGAAGTCCGGCGATGCGCTTCCCGCGATACGCGCCTCGGCGGCCTACTTCCGCACGACCCGATGGATCGACCATGGGACTCGGAGAAGGATCGCCGCCTGGGCTGGTGAACGACGAACCATAGCATAGAAGGGACCGACCGCGTCGTTGCGCCCTCGGTCGACCCGCGGGCGGCGCCGGGCCCTACGGCCGGCTGGCAGGAGGCCGGGCCCGATGCCGCCAGAGTCGACGCCGGCGACGATTCCCGGCTCGAGGCCGGAAGCGGCGCTCGGGCCCGGGGCGACGGCCGGACGAGGGAGGAGGAGCCCGAATCCTACTCGTGGGCGCCCGCGACGACCTGCAGCGTCACGATCTCCGCCATCAAGGCGCCCGGCACCCGCCTCAGGCTGTACCGCACCTGATCGGCCGCGCTGCGTGCACCGCCGTTGCGGGCCCGCAGCTGCCCGAGCCCGATCTCGTTGCCGTTCTCGTCGACGAGCTTCGAGCTCGCGGTGACGAGATAGGACGAGCCCATCAACGAGATCGTCTTGCGCACCAGATTGGTCTCCTCGACCACCGCGATCCCCCCCCGGTCGCCCCGGGTCGGGGGGCGATCGGCGAACGCGCTGGCCGCCACGAGCGTGACCAGGGCTCCGACGAGAGTCCACGAGATCCGGCGACGTCCGCCCTTCTTCGATTCTCTTCTTCCGCTCATTCCCGCCTTCTCCCGGCCCGCTCGGGCGGGCTCTCGATCTAGACAGACCGGCCCGGCCCGTGGAAGAGCGGGGCCGTGGCCTTCGAGCGCTCTCGGCTCGGCTCAGTCGAGCTCGCGCCAGTAGAGCATCCCGTTCTCCGCCGACGAGCTCCCGCTGTCGATGTTGACGATCTCGCCGTGCTGCTTGCTGATGATGAGCCGATTGCCGCCCTCTCCGGGTGCGATCGACAGTCGGGCATCGGTCGGCATGCCGGTTCCGAGATCCAGGGTCCGGTCGATGCCCGCGATCGGACTCAACGGACTCGGCGGGCCGAAGAAGCCCTGCCCGCATTTCGCCAATACGCCGTAGAGGGTCGAGAAGCCGCTCGGGTCGCAGACGTCCGTGACGGCGGGTCGGAAGGTCGAGGCGAAGAAGAAGGCATTGAAGACCTCCGTGTTCGTCGAGAACTTCTCACCGTCGGCGACCTCGAAGAAGAACCCCCTGGGCTCGACTGCCGGACACGTGTTCTCGAAGGCGGTCACGTCCGTGAGATCGCCCGTCGGAATCGCGCGACCGTCGATCGTCCCCGGTGATCCGTTGTCCCAGACATCCCGATCCTTCAGCACGTAGAACCGGTTCATCAGCGTGCAGCCGTCCCGGGTGCTCGAGCAGAGGAGATTCGTCCGCTCGCCCGTCCCGAGGCCGAGATGCAGGATGCCATTGATCAGCGTCGCCGCAGGCGCGAAGAAGAAGCTCCTCCGGTGACCGGAGAGCCTGGACGGATCCTCGCTGAAGAACTTGCGGAAGGACCAGCTGGCCTGAAAGAGCTCGCTGTCGCTCGGATTCGCGGTCCCCGGCGAGCGGACCACCCACTTCCACACGTTCCCGCCGACGTCGCCCACGTAGATCAGGTCCGCGAAGCCGTCCTGGTCGTAGTCGAGAACACCGGGCGTGGAGGCGATGGCGTACTGCATGCCCGGGACGTCCCCCGTCGCGGTCCCGAACTTGCGCGCCGCCACGAGCTCCCCCGTCTCGACGTCGATCATCCCGATGCCTCGCCCCTTGAGGCTCGCGGGGTCGTAGCCGAGAGGCGTCGTGTCGTTCGGGTCGCTCGTCGGGTCGTAGCCGAACCCGACGATCGCGACCCAGCGCTCCAGGATGTCGCCGCTGGCGTTCTCCAGTCGGATGCGGGTGATCACGGGCTGGGACCAGGTCTGCCCGAAATAGGGCAGCCAGGTGGTGTCGCCCTCCTCCGGGAACTCCCACATGTATTGCGGGTACCCGGAGCTCGTCGGATCGGTGACGTCGAGCGCGAAATAATGATTGCCCCCTTCCCGAAGACCGCTCACGACGATGGTCTGCCACTCGCTGGCGACCTTCGCGTCGTCTGGATTGCCGTTGCCGTCGATCCAGACGTCCGCGACCGAGGGCGAGCCGTCGACGGTGATCGGATGAGCCGTGGCGTCGCTCTTCGCCAGGTCCTGGACCTTCTCCCGCGCGCCCCACGGCATGAAGCCGAAGATCTCTTGTCCGGTCCCCTGGTCGTAGCCGGCGGGAGCCGGGGTCGGCTGCCAATCGCCCGCGTTGAAGCCATGGAAGAACCCGTCGTTCGCACCCGCCATGATGACCCGCCGACGATGGACATGGTCCGGATCCGACGCGAAGAGCTGATAGCTCGGCTCCGGCAGGAAGCTCGACGGCGGTCCCACGACCACCGGATTCGAGTGGAAGATGTCGCCCAGCCGATCCGGAACCGATACACCGGCCACCACGCGAGTCCGATCCACGCAGCCGTCGAACTCGTCGCCTCCGCTCGAGGTCAGTCCGGTCCCCCACTCGCAGCCGGCCAGAAACGCCACCACGGCCTCGTCGAGATCCGAGGTCGAGGGCACGCTCGGCGAGCTCGGGAAGTCGGTGAGCAGAGCGGATCCCAGACCGAGATCGCTTCCCGAGAGGCCGTGATCGAAGGCGACCTCGGAGCTCGAGAGCGAGACGGTCAGGTTGCGGCCATTCGCTCCCGGCATCTCGTCCCGTGCGTTCCACCAGGGCGGAGCGACATCCTCTTCGAGGAAGGTCCCGGAGGCGCAGAGGGCCGGGTCCGCCAGATCGGTGAGGGCGCAGCTGCCGTTGCGGTCGAGGATCTCGCCCTGCTGCGTGATCGTGTAGGCCCGGAGCAGGCCCGGCCAGAAGGGGCGGGTGCTCGTGGGCTGGAAGAGGGTCGTGTAGAGGGCGCCGCCCTGGGAGGTTCGCGCCGCGGGCACCGTGGCGGCCGAGAATCCCTGGGACTTCGAGATGATGTCCTGGATCGAGCTGACCAGGGCCTCGGTCAGGGTATCCGCCTGGTTGCCCAGGAAGCTGAGGCCGTTGCCGTTGGCCGCCGTCTTCTGGAGGAGCGAGTTCACCGGCCCGACCGTGCTGAAGCCGACGGTGTAGACGTCGACCACGTTCGTCGTATCCGGGAACTCGGGCCGGCTGTCGGTATCCTGCATGAAGAGCGCGATGTCGTCGAGATAGCCCGCTCCCGAGCCGGTCGTCCAGGGCGGACTTCCCTCCTCAGGCGTCGCATCGGTCCCGATGTCGGGATCCCCGGGCGAGTCCGGCGCGTAGTCTCCGATCAGCCGCGACCGGAAGTCCGCGAAGCCCAGGGTGTTGCTGCCGCTGGTCGCGAAGTTGTCCGAGGTCGGCGCTCCATCGGTCACCATGATGGCGAAGTTCTTCTGGCACTCGGCGACGACCGGATCGTCGGGGATGCTGGACGAGGTGCTCGTGTAGTCTCCGTTCGTCGCGTTGTAGCTGTAGGGCGGGAACACGGTCGTGCCGTCGACTCCAACCGGCCGGTCGGATGCGTCGCGCGACATGAAGTAGGTGTAGATCTTGAAGAGCGACTCGCCGAGCGGGGTCGCCGTCAGGGCGTTCAGCGAGGCGATCCGCGACTCGAGCGTCGTCCGGTTGTTGCTGTACTCGTCGATCGGGACCGAGACGAAGGCGCCGTGGGAGCTCCGGTGGAACTGTCCGAGTCCGAATCGCACGCGGTCTTCGTAGATCCCGCAGTCGCCGAGGAAGGCCGGACAATCGCTGTTCGTCTGGTAGATCACGTCGCGCGCGATGTCCCGCGCCGCGGCGATCCTCGAGCGCTGGAAGGTCGAGAAGGTCTCGCCGGTGATGAAGTTCTGGCCGGAGGCGGGATCGTCGATCTCCGCCAGGATCGTCGCCGCCGTCCGTTCCTCTCCGGGCGGTCCGACGAGGGTCGCGTTGTCGGTCTCGTCGAGCGAGTAGAGCCAGTTCACGTAGACGTCGTGATGCCAGGTGGAGTTACCGAAGGCCTCGTTCCTTCCATCGTGGTAGAGACGCCGGGTCCGTCCGCAGAAGGTCCTCTCCAGGAAGCCCGTCAGGGGATGATCCGTCGGATCCGGAGTCAGCGTGTAGCCGGGATCGATCGAGAGGATGTCGAAATAACATTCGGTCGCGCCGCAGAGGCGGAGGATGAACTCGCCGTTGTCGTCGGCGATCCAGGCAGACCCGCCGCCGGTCGGCAAGACGTTGCAGGGCGTGGCGAGGGTCTCGGCCGGGTCGAAGGAGGGATGCTCCATGATCGTGTTCATCGAGCCCGAGTTGTCGATGAAGAGCAGCACGTTCGGCGGGACCTGGGCGGAGAAGGTGTCCTCGTCGCCCGCGCCGGCGGGCAGGGCGAGGAGACTCCAGACCCCGAGCAGTACGAAGGCGACACGAGATCGATGGAGATGCATGCTGACTCCTCCCTGGCTCGCCCTGCCCGACGACCGGTGCGGCGGGCGAACGAGCGGGCGCCGGGCGCCAGGGATGCGCTCGGTCCGCTGCGGGCACGGGCGGTCGCTCGAGCCGGAGCGGGATCTACGGAGGACTCATCGGGAGGTCCTTCCAGAAGATTGAGTGCAGAAGCACGCGGGCGCGGGATCGACGCCTCCGCGGCCCTCGATCCTCGCGGGGCGGGGCGCCGGGATCGGCTCGCGTGAAGACCGCGGCGCCGATTAGGATGGACTCCCAGGGATCGCGCGCTCGCGGTCGCGCAGATCCGGGGCAAGCCGTCGGCAGCGCCGCGCACGAGCAGATCGTACAAACCGGACGATGAGTGAATCGATCGCGAACGGAGGAGCTCCTGCGCGGCTCAGTCGCGGGGCTTCCCATCGGGAGAAGGGGGGATCAGGCTGGCCTCGGGCTCGACCAGGCCGACGAAGGACAGCCCGCGCGCGACGAGCAGGCAGACGAGCGCCCAGGCCGTCCCGGCCGCCCAGCCGCCCACCACGTCCGTGGGATAGTGGACGCCCAGATAGACGCGGCTCATCCCCACCAGGACCGCGACGACGACCGCAGCCCCGATCAGGAAGATCCGGGTCCGCCAGTGGAGCTCATGTCTTGCGAGGAGTCCCGCCAGGGTCAGATAGATGAAGGTCGATCCCATGCTATGTCCACTCGGGAAGCTCGAAGAGTAGACCTGAGAGAGATGCGGGACGAGATCGGGCCGAGGCCGGTCGAAGATGTCCTTCAGGAGACTGATCGCGAGCAGTCCGGGCAGCAGCACCGCAACCAGGAAGACCGCCGTGCGGCGGTGTCCTTGCAGCACCAGGAAGAGGGTGGCTCCGAGGCTCAGCAGCAGCAGGACGGGCACCCCGCCCAGCCCCGAGTAGTCGCGGGCCATCTCTTCGAACCAGGGAGGGCCCCAGGGATCCTCGAGATTTCCGGGCGCGCGCATCGCCATCAGCAGGGCCCGATCGAAGGCGCGCGTCTCGCCCTCGAGCACCTCGTCCGCCAGCTCTCCGAAGCCCCACATCGAGCCCGTGGGCAGGGTGAAGAGGAGCAGGGTCGAGAGCTCGACGTGCGAGCGCAGCCAGGCGAGGCCCGTCTGCAGGCGTGCTCGCGAAGAGTCCGAGTCGGAGGCTCCCTCGGTCGACCCTCTCGTGTCCTCCGATCCGGCCCGCATGCCGCTCGCCCTCCCGCTCCGGCCCCTCCCGGCTCGCCCCGGTCGACCCGACGGCGGCGCCTCCCGGCTGACTTCAGAGCAGCAAGACCCGTTCCAACCGGGCCGGGAGATCGGAGGCAGCGAGCTGGCTTCGGATCAGACCGGGAGGTCGCCCGTCGCGGCCTTCGTGCTGCCCGTTCGCGTCCAGGACTCGATCGTGCGTTGCGCGATGCGCCATTGGTGGACCTCGTCCGCGCCGTCGGCGAAGCGCGCCCAACGGGCCTGGGTCGCCATCCTGGCGAGCGGCGTGTCCGTCGAGTAGCCGAGCGCGCCATGGACCTGGATCGCGCGGTCGACGATGCGGTTGAGTGCGTTCGCGACGAAATGCTTCGCCATCGAGACCTCGCTCTTGAAGTCCTCGCCGCGATCGATCTTGTAGGCCGCGTGCAGGACCATGAGCTTCGACTGATAGAGCTCCATCGTGCTGTCGGAGATCATCCACTGGATCCCCTGCTTCTCGGCGAGCAGCGATCCGTGGGCGAAGCGGTTCAGCGAGCGCTCGACCATCATCTCCAAGGCGATCTCGGCCTGACCGATCCAACGCATGCAATGCGCCAGGCGGGCGGGCCCGAGGCGCGCCTGTCCGAGCAGATGTCCCTGCCCCGGGCCACCGAGCATCTGCTCGTCCGCCACGCGCAGGTTCTCGATCCGGATCTCGCAGTGGTTGTGACTGCCACTCATGGTCGCCACGTCGCGCACGATCTCCCAGCCTTCGCTGGGAAGATCGACGATGAACGCGCTGTTGGCCGCCTGCGGAATCTCCGGGGACTCCTCGGTGCGGCAGATCAGGATCGCGAACTGCGCCCCGCGCGCTCCCGAGATGAACCACTTGTGGCCGTTGATCAGCCAACCGTCTCCGTCGCGGACGGCCGTGGTCTGGATGAGCGTCGGGTCCGAGCCCGCGACCTCGGGCTCGGTCATCGCGAAGCAGGAGCGCATCTTCCCGTCACAGAGCGGGCGCAGGTACCTCTCCTTCTGCGCCTCCGTTCCCCAATGCAGGAGGGTATGCATGTTGCCCTCGTCGGGCGCCTGGGCGTTCAGGGCGAAGGGTCCGAAGCCGCCTCCCCGGGCCGCCTCGGCCGAGACGGCTGCCATCGCGACGTGGCCGAGGCCCATCCCGCCGTACTCCTCGGGCATGTGCGGCAGCCAGAGCCCCCGCTCCCGGGCCGCGCGTCGCATCGCGACGATCTCGCGAACCAGGACCTCGCGGTCGCCCTCGTGGGCCTCGATCTCCCGGGTCGAAGGCGCGACGACCTGCTCGCAGAACTCCCGCACCTTCGCGACGATGTGGGTGACCTCCTCGGGAAAGCTGAAATCGATGGCCATGACGGATGCTCCTGGGACACGCGGCCCGTTCGGGGTCCGGAACACGGTAGCGTCGGGCCTCCGGCGCAGCGATCGCCCCGGGCGGAACGTCGGTCCGTCACTTCGGGTAGGATCGCCTGCCGAGGAGGCGAGACATGGCCCTGAAGATCATCGAGGCGCACGTCGCCGAAGACCTCGCAAAAGACGCCCAGGCGGTCCTGGCCGAGCTCACCTCCCAGACCTGGACCCAGGACGGAGGACGCTACGGAAAGCGGGTCCGGGCCATCCTCGGCGCCGAACGCACGGGCACGGCGCTCGACACGCTTCACGAGCGGCTCGCGAATCGCGGTGCCCTGCTGGTGCTGGTCGAGCCCCTCGACGCGGTCCTTCCGCGACCGATCTCGACGCCCTCGGCCTCGGACGCTCGCGGAGAGAGCCTCCACAGCGCCGCCGCCGTGAGCCGCGAAGAGGTCTATGCGAGCATCGCGGACGGCGCGAAGCTCCATCGGCATTTCCTGCTGCTCGTCTTCCTGTCGGCCATCGTCGCGGCCATCGGCCTCTCACGCGACAACACGGCCGCCGTGATCGGCGCCATGGTCGTCGCCCCGCTCCTGGGGCCGAACATGGCCATCGCATTGGGCCTCGTCCTCGGCGACGGTCCGCTGGTCCGGCGAGCGCTCGGGACGACCGCGGCGGGCTTCGGCCTGACGCTCTTCCTGTCGCTGGGCCTCGGTCTCCTGATCGAGTTCGATCCGGCGACCCCCGAGCTCGCGTCGCGCACCGTGGTGAGCATCTGGGATCTCGTCCTGGCCCTCTCCGCCGGCTGCGCCGGAGCGCTCGCCTTCACGACGGGCGTGCCGACCTATCTGACGGGCGTCATGGTCGCCGTGGCGCTGCTGCCTCCGACGGTCGCGAGCGGCATGCTCTTCTCTGCGGGCCGGGCTCCCGAGGCCGGCTCGGCGCTCCTGCTCGCCGCCGGAAACGTCACGGCGGTCACGCTGGCCGCGATCCTGACCTTCGTCTGGCGGGGAATGCGTCCGCGCAACTGGTGGCTCGCCGAGCGCGCCCGCACGTCGGCGCGGCGGGGCATCGTCGTCTTTCTGGTCCTGCTGCTGGCGCTGGCGCTGATCATCGGGATCGCGCTCTGAGTCGAGCCCATGCGGCTCGGGCGCGCGAGCCGAGCGGATCGCGGACCCGAACGGTCGCGGATCAGGGGCGCATGAAGGTGAAGTCGGTGTCGGCGCCCAGGCTGTCCGCCGTGAAGCGCAGCTCCGAGGCGATGTCCTCCTCGTCGCGATGCTGCTTCCAGAGCTCGACGAGCTGGGCGAGGAGCGCCCTTCCGATCACGTCGATCGGCACGCCGGCGCCCTGGGCCTCCTCGATCAGCGAATGGAGATGGCGGCGGGCAAGCTCTTGCTGGACACTCATGTCGGGTCGATCTCCGGCGCCCCGGATCACGTCACCGGGGCAGTTCGAGGAAGGGCCTCGGCGGGATCATTGGCCCCGCCGCACGCAGGCGCGCGGCGGGCAGCACCCGACCGCAGGCCTGGATCGAGACCCAGCAAGCTTCACGCCAGCCGCCCGGTGGCCGCCCGCTGGCCACCGGAGAGCGTGGCGGGAAGCATGCGAGCCGACGGGCCGCGTGACGGGCGAGCGGCCAGCGGCCAGCGAGCGTGCCGGGAGGGACCGGGGGCGTGCTCGAGCGCACGCCCCACGCGATGACCAGGACAGATTGTCCCGCCGCTTGCCGCCTCGCCCTTGCCGGGAGCCCCCGATCCCGGTACGAAACGTGCTTGTCCCGATTCCCGATGGGAACCCGTCGCCCTCGCCCCCGCCTCGCCCCCGCGGCCGCGGCTGACCGGAGAGGCCACCGAGAGACCCAGTGGAGAGGTCCAGTGGAGAGACCCGATCGAGGGTCCCATCGAGAAGCCGAAGAGGAGAACTGACCGGTGCCTGCGATCGACCCGCTCGAGCTGATCGACCCCGTTTCCTACGGCCGCCACGGCCTCCCCCATGCCCAGTGGACGCAGCTCCGCCGCGAGTAGCCGGTCGAGTATTTCGAGGCGACGGGCTGGCCCTCGTTCTGGGCGATCACGAAGCACGCCGACATCGTCGAGGTCTCGAAGCAGCCCGAAGTCTTCCTGAACGGGCCGGGCATGACGATCGCGCGCGAAGAGATCCTCGCCAGCGAGGGTGAGACGACACCGCCCCTGCGCACGATCATCAACATGGATCCACCCGATCACCGGAAGTTCCGCCAGGTCGCGAGCCCCTACTTCACGCCCCGAGCGATGCGGCAGCTCCAGCCCCTCGTCGAGAAGACCGCGCGGGACCTCGTCGACGAGCTCGGCCCGGAGGGCGAGTGCGACTTCATCGGCCGGGTCGCCTCGATCCATCCGCTCAAGATCATCGCCCGGATCCTCGGCGTCCCCGAGTCCGACGAGCCCTTCATCCTGAAGCTCACCAACGAGCTCTTCGGCAGCGAGGATCCCGAGTTCCAGCGCGGGGAGGACCGGCTCGAGAGCATGCGGTCGCTCTTCATGGAGTTCTGGACCTACTTCGGCCAGATCATGCAGGATCGACGCCGGCAGCCGACCGGGGACCTCGCCAGCGTGATCGCCAACGCGGAGATCGACGGCAAGCCGATGGGCGAGCTCGAGACGATGGGCTACTGCCTCATCACCTTCACCGCGGGACACGAGACGACTCGCGGCTCGATCGGCGGCGGCCTCGACGCCCTGCTCGACGCTCCGGATCAGCTGGCGCGCTGGGGGCGCGAGCCCGAGATCACACCGAAGGCCATCGACGAGATCGTGCGCTTCGTGACGCCCGTCAACCACATGATGCGCACGGCGAGCCGCGACTACGAGCTTCGCGGCCGGAAGATCCGCGAAGGCGACCGACTCGTGCTCTTCTACGCCTCGGCCAACCGCGACGAGGAGATCTTCGAGGCCCCGGATGCGCTGCGCCTCGATCGCAATCCCAACCGCCATCTCGGCTTCGGCATCGGCGAGCATTTCTGTCTCGGCGCCAACCTCGCGCGCATGACGAGCGGCACGCTCTTCCGGGAGCTCACCGCTCGGATCGAGCACGTCGAGCGGATCGGCGACGCCGAGAGAACGGCCTCGAACCTCGTCCCGGGACTGAAGCATCTCCCGATCCGCTACCGGCTGCGGCCGGCGAGCTGACCTCGCGCCGCCGACGAGCGGATCCCCTGCAGCGGCGCTCGGCGAGCGGCCAGCGGCGAGCGGTGACGACCGCGGCGGCCCGCGCCCCGACCTCGCACGGGCGTCAGCGGGTCCGTTCGAGCCAGCGCTCGGCGAGCTCCAGCCGTCGGGCGAGCTGTGCGACGGTGGCCTCCGTGATGCGGCGGATCCCCACCCGGCGGTTGAGATCGGCGTTGATCTCGGCGTGACCACGGCGCGTCTTGTGGACGAGGCTGCGGACCCGCGCGCTGTTCAGCTCGCGGAGCTTGCGCTTGCGCGTGCGGGGCGAGACCGAGGCATCGGTGGCGGGGTCGGGGTCCGGCGTCGGCACCTCGCCCCCCTCGAGATCCGGGGCCTCGAGGGCGAAGGGCGTCTCGGTCCGGGGGAGCCCCGGCCCGTCCGCGGCCAGCCCCGGAATCGCTTCGCCCTCCTCCGTTGCCCCCGCCTCGCTCGCCGTCTCGGTCGAGGCCTCCTCGAGGACGGCGGTCGGCTCGAGCGGTCGCCCCTGCTCGTCGAGGGGCACGGCGGAGATGGCCGCGAAGAGCGAGAGCTGATCCTCGCCTTCGGCCGCCGGCTCCTCCTCCCTCTCGACCCGCGCTTCGGGGGCCTCCTCTGAATCGGGCTTGCGCAGGCTGTGTCGGCGCTGCTCGGCGATCCCGAAGGCGAAGCTTCGCAGTCGGGGGTCGTCGGGGATGAACATGTAGGCTCGCTGCGGACGCGTCGGGCCGCTCATGCGCACCAGGCGCCCCACGGCCTGACGAAAGAAGAGATCCGTCACCGTGTTCGTCGCATAGACCCCGACGCGGAGCCGCGGGATGTCGACTCCCTCCGAGACCATCCGCACCGCCACGATCCAGGGCGCGTCGCTCTCGCTGAACCCGGCGATCTTGCGCGAGGCCGTCGGATCGTCGGAGGTCGCCACCGTGGCCCGGACTCCGAGTCTCTCGCTCAGGATCCGGGCGACTCCGCGCGCGTGATCCTGATCCATCGTGATCACCATGCCCGCCGCCCGCGGATCGGTCTCGCGCAGATGGAGGACTTGTCGGTGGGCCTTGGCGAGCACGGCGGGGAGCCAGTCGCCCTCGACGTCGAGGGCCGTCCGCAGTCGCTGACTGCTGAGGGTCCGGCCGAGCGGATCCTCGAAGCCCGCCGCATGGGTCTGCCCGTCGGGCGAGGTCCACTCCATGCGGCCGTTGATGCGCGGGAAGTAGACGGGACGGACGACGCGGCGATCGGTGAGCGCCTCGCCATAGCCGTACTCGTAGTCGGCCACCGCCTCGTCTCTGTCGTAGCGCACGAAGGGGATCGCGCTCTGATCCGAACGGAAGGGAGTCCCCGACAGGCAGAGTCGGAAGGACGCGATCTCGAAGGCGTGACGGACGCCGTCGCCCCAGGAGCGCGCATCGGCCGCGTGGTGGATCTCGTCGAGCACCACGAAGGCCCCAGCCACGAGACGGCGCAGCGCACCCGGATTGGCCGCGACCTGCTGGTAGGTGACCACGACGCCGTGGACGTCGGAGGGCAGGACTCCGTCGCCGGCCGACCACTCGGGATCGAGATGGATGTCGAGTCGCTCCGCCGCCAGCGCCCACTGCAGCTTCAGATGCTGTGTCGGCACGACGACCACGCATCGCCGGACCCTTCGGGCGATCAGGGCCCGACGGATCGCCGTCAGCGCGAAGGTCGTCTTTCCGGCGCCGGGCGTCGCCACGGCCAGAAAGCTGCGGTGGGCGTGCGACTCGAGCCTGGCGAGTGCTTCCTTCTGCCACGCGCGAAGCCGGATCGCCGCCGCCACGTTCTCGCTTCCTCTTCGATCTCGGGGGAGCCGACCGACGGATCCGCTCCGGACTCGGGGGGCCGCATCCGGATCGCGGAGTGCGGCTCGGGGGCGCCGAGATTAGAGCAATCGGCCCGACTCCCATAGAGGGCAAGATCAGTGCCGCTCAGGAGCCACCGCTGGCCGCCGCGCGGGCCTCGAGCTCCTCCCAGCGTGCGATCAGCCGGGCCACCTCCGACTCCGCCTGGGAGAGCGCGTCTCGCAGGCTCGCGATCTCCGCCCCGTCGCCCTGATAGAGATCCGGATCGGCGAGCCGGCTCTGGAGCTCAGCGACCCGGCCCTCCGCCGCGTCGATGACGTCGGGCAGGCTCTCGAGCTCGAGACGCTCGGAGTAGCCGAGCTTCGGGGCCGGAGACGCCGATCCGGTCGAGGGGCGCGAAGCGACGGTCTCGCGCGGAGCCTGGCCTCGGGCTCCCCCCTCCTCCTCGCGGGACCTCGCCGTCCTCGGCTCGTTCCCAGCGGGCGCGGCGAAGCTCGCCTGGCGAGGGTGCAGCGCCCGGTAGTCGGAGTAGCTTCCCTCGAAGCGCTCGATCCGCCCGCCGCCCTGGAAGGCCAGGATCGCCGTCGAGACGCGATCGAGCATCCAGCGGTCGTGGCTCACGAAGAGGACGCTGCCCCCGAAGTCGAGCAGCATCGTCTCCAGCGCGCCCAGCGTCTCGACGTCGAGATCGTTGGTCGGCTCGTCGAGCAGCAGCAGGTTGCAGCGCTTCGCGAGCAGGCGGGCCAGACACACGCGCGCCCGCTCTCCTCCCGAGAGCTCGCTGACCTTCAGCTGCTGCTGCCTCGGATCGAAGAGGAAGCGCTCGAGATAGCTGCCCACCTTGAGCCGATCCTCTCCGAGCTGGACCTCGCTCGCATCGCCGACGGCGGCCTCGCGCACCGTGACCGAGTCGTCCAGGCCGGCGCGGGCCTGATCGAGATAGCCGATCCGCGTGTTCGCCCCGATCACGATCCGGCCTGCCTCCGGCTCGATCTCTCCGAGCAGGGCGAGCAGCAGGCTCGTCTTCCCGGATCCGTTCGGGCCGACGATGCCGAGACGCTCTCCGGGTCGCAGGGCCAGGTCGAATCCCTCGATCAGGCGTCGGCCGTCGCGCTCGACCGCGAGATCCCGGATCTCGAGGATCGTCTTGCCGAGCCTCTCCGCCCGCAGCTCGAGCGAGGCCTGTCGCTCGGCGCGGGGCGCCTCGCGATCGAGGGCGGAGCGGGCGCGGGCGATGCGGGCCTTCTGCTTGGTCCCGCGCGCCTTCGGCTGACGCCGGAGCCACTCGACCTCGCGACGGAGGAAGTTCTGGCGATTGCGCTCGGTGCGCTCGGCATGCGCCTCGCGCTCGGCCTTCGCGATCAGGTAGGCGCCGTAGCCGCCCTCGTATGCATGCACCGAGCCCTCATGGAGCTCGAGGGTCCGCGTCGTGACGTGGTCGAGCACGCTGCGGTCGTGGCTGATGAGCAGGAGG
>CAYXLY010000030.1:0-17839 GCA_964466005.1 uncultured Spirochaetaceae bacterium
CCAGCCTCCAGCAGGAGGGATTCAGCACGCCGATCCAGATGGTCTTCTCCGCCGAGTCGCTCGCGCAGGCCCATGCCCAGGCGAGCACGGTGCTGCGCGAGGCGCGAAAGCTCTCCTCGATCGCCCAGGCGAGACTCGATCATCAGCCGACGAGCCCGCAGCTCCGGATCCGGGTGGACCGCACGCGCGCCGCCGACCTCGGCATCTCGATGCGCGAGATCGGAAGGACGCTCCAGATCGCGCTCGGCGGCGAGGACATCACCGACTTCGCGCTCGACGCCGAGACCTACGAGGTGATGGTGCGCGCCGAGGCCTCCGATCGCGCATCGCCGCCCGACCTGCGCGATATCGAGCTCCGTTCGGGAACGGGCGAGCGGGTCTCGTTGTCGAGTCTGATCGAGACGTCGGTGGTCGGCCGGGCAGCGGAGCTCTTCCGCACCGACCGACTGCCCTCCGTCACCCTCGAGGCCTCCCTCGCCGGGGATGCGGCACTGGGAGACGTGCTGAACCGCCTGGAGGACATCGCGCGGGCTCGGCTGCCCGTGGATGCGCGGATCGGCTACCTGGGCCAGAGCGAGGACTATCGGCGCTCGAGCGCCGCCTTCGTGCTCGCCTTCGGGCTCGCGATCGTGATCGTCTACCTGGTGCTCGCGGCCCAGTTCGAGAGCTTCATCCAGCCGGTCGTCCTGCTGGCGGGGGTCCCTCTCGCCGTCTTCGGCGGACTCTCGGCGCTCTGGATCGCGGGCGAGAGCCTGAACATCTTCAGCCAGATCGGCCTCGTCCTGGCGATCGGCCTGATGGCCAAGAACGCCATCCTGCTGGTCGAGTTCGCCAACCAGCTCCGGGATCGCGGACAGGGCCTGCGGGAGTCCCTCGAGAACGCGGCCCGGACCCGCTTTCGTCCGATCGTGATGACCTCGATCGCGACCCTCTTCGGGGCCCTTCCCCTGGCCGCGGCGATCGGCCCCGGATCGGAGGTGCGATCGACCCTGGGCTTCGTGATCCTCGGTGGTGTCCTCGCGGCCACCCTGATGGCGCTGCTGCTCGTCCCCCCGCTGTATCTGGTCCTGGCCGGATTCAGCCGATCCCGGGCGACCCACGAGAGGCAGCTCCGCCGGGAGCGGGAGGCGGAGGCGGAGGCGGAGTCCGAAGCGGACCGGGAGCGGCGCGAGGAGCGGCGGCCGGAGGAGGAGTCAGCGCGCTCCGATGTGGAATAGCGCCGACCTCGACTAGTGTCCTGTCCCGGAAGTTCGCCGTCGAAGTGGCCAGGCCGACCGTGTGGCACGACGTGCACCGAGATCGCGTCTGCGGGCCGCTCGCAAGGCGCGCGAGGGAGGCATAGCCGTCGCTACGCCGACCGAGCGCAACGCAGCGAGCGGCCCGCAGACGCGATCGAATGCAGGCGAACTTCCGGGACAGGACACTAGACTGGAGGTTGCATGGGAAGACTCCGCAGCACGAAGGTCGTCGCCACGATCGGACCGGCCTGTGAGTCGGTCGAGGCCATCCGCGAGCTGATCTCGGCCGGGATGAACGTCGCCCGCCTGAACCTCTCCCACGGCGAGCACGCCGAGCTCCGCACGCTGGCCGATCGCGTGCGGACGGCCGCCGCCGGGCTCGGCGCCAACATCGGCCTGATGGCCGACACGCGCGGGCCGGAGGTGAGGACCGGACCGCTCGAGGACGGGCCGGTCCTGCTCGAACGCGGCGCCTCCTTCTCGCTCTTCAGCGACGAGCGCCTGGGAAACGAGCAGGGGGTCTGCGTGACCCATGCCCGGCTTCCGCGGGAGGTCGAGCCCGGCGTCGCGATCTTCCTCGACGACGGGACGATCGAGCTCCGCGTCGAGTCGACGCAAGAGCACGAGGTCCTCTGCCGGGTCGTGCGCGGCGGCGAGCTCGGGGCGCGCAAGGGCCTCGCCGTGCCCGCCGTCGACCTCGGGCTGCCGACCCTGGGACCGGCGGATCTCGACGATCTGCGTTTCATCGCCGAGCTCGAATTCGACTATCTGGCCGCCTCCTTCGTGCGCAGCGTCGAGGACATCGAATCGATCCGCAGTGCGCTGCGGGACTTCGACGCCGAGATCCCGGTGATCGCGAAGATCGAGCATCGCCGCGCGGTCGAGAACCTCGAAGCCATCGTCGAGGCCGCCGACGGCACGATGGTCGCCCGCGGCGATCTCGGTGTGGAGCTGCCCGTCGAGCAGGTGCCGATCGTGCAGAAACGCATCATCCGCTCGACCGTGCTCGCCGGCAAGCCGGTGATCACGGCGACCCAGATGCTCGACTCGATGGTGCGGAACCCGCGACCGACCCGGGCGGAGGCCAGCGACGTGGCCAACGCCATCCTCGACGGCACCTCGGCCGTAATGCTCTCCGCCGAGACGGCCACCGGACGCCATCCCACGGACTCCGTGCGCACGATGGCGAAGATCGCGCTCGAGGCGGAGTCGGCCCTGTCCGAGTACGGCGACCTCCAGCACATCGAGCCCCATCCACGCGACCGCGTGACCGACGCCGTGGCCCACGCCGCCACGACGATGGCGAGCCGAATCGGAGCCGCCGCGATCCTGACGCTCACCGAGACCGGCAACACCTCGCGCTCGATCTCCAAGTACCGCCCCGGCTGCCCGATTCTCGCGGTGAGCCGCTCGCCCCAGGTCATTCGCCGGCTGGCGCTCAACTGGGGCGTGACCGGGCTGCTCTACGACGGCGTGGACAGCGACCCGAAGACGATCGAGTTCGGCATGGAGCGGGCGCGAGAGCTCTGCGCCCGGGCGGGCGACGTCCTGGTCGTCACGGCCGGCATCTCCCGGGCGAGCGGCAGCACGAACCTGGTGCGCATCGTGGAGGTCTGATCCCGAGGGCTCCCGCCCGCCCGCCGATCCCGCCCGATCCTCGGTCGCGAAGGACCGTTCCCGGAGTCGGATCAGCCTGGAGCCGCGTCGTCGGCCAGAGCGCGGCAGCCCGCTTCGATCCGCCATCGATCGTGAGTGGATCGCCTCGATCGGGACCAGGCGAGACGACTCAGCGAGGCCCAGCCGAGACGGGATGAGCGGAGACGGGGTGAGCCGAGGTCGAGCGCTGGGCGATCGAGGTCGCGCTCCGATCGAAGCGGGCCTGGAAGAGCACGGGGCCGACGTCGTCGATCGCCGTCACCTGGATCTCGTACTCGACGAGCAGAGCCCCCCCCGACCGCGGGAGAGCCGGAGCTTCCCCCGGACGGTCTCCGAGGCGCTCTCCTAGACGAAAGACGGTCGAGCCGCGCGCCTGATGCTGCGACCATCGCAGCCGCAGCTCCGAGGGGCTCGCCTGCCACGCGATCTCGACGCCGTCGCGGTCGGGACGCATCCGCCCATCCGGGATCACCCGACGTCGATGGATCGAGCCGTCGTCCTGGAGTCGATGCTCGTAGAGTCGGCCCTCCTGCCAGACGAATCGCAGCTCCGGGGGCGGCGTCGTGCTCTGACGCAGCACGCGCCCGGCCATCTTCCGCACCAGCCACGAGAGGCGCTCGAGCGCGCGGTCGATGGCGGAGAGACGACTCTCGTCGTCCTGCTCGGCCCCGATCCGCTGCCAGACGCCATCGAAGACCGCGAGAGAGACGCTCTGGTCGGACGCCGCCGCGTCGGGATCCGACCAGGGCGCGGCGACGGCGGCGGGCGGAGTCGACGAGCCGACCCCGATCAGAAGGAGGAGCGGCACGAGGAGCGCGAGCAGGGATCCACGACCCGGCCGCTCCCGGGCTCCTCGGCGGCGGCTCTCTCGATCGCCCCCAATCCTCGTCGCGTCCGCTTCGTGCACGGCCCGCCTCGCCCTCCGCCGCACTCCCATTCGAGCCCCGTCCCTCGAATCTCATCGAGATCGGGCGGGACCCTTCCAGGGCCGGCTCCGAGCTCTCGGACGGGTTGGATCCCGATCTCGAGAGCCTGGAGGCCACCTCGCGAATCCCGCCCGAGCGGCTCCGCGAGACGGCTCCAGGATCAGACTACTGCCCGCTCGGAATCGGATCAAGCGATTTTCCGGCGCCTGGGCCGGAGTCGGCCCGGGCCCCGGGCCGGACGTGCGGGGCCCGCCGCTCCCGATCCCTTCCAATCGCTCCGACTCACGTCGGATCGGACCGAGGAGCGCCTCCAGCCCGGCTAGAGTCGACGCCATCCCCCGGATGGAGGCCCAGCCGTCTTGGATCTGAACGACCTGACTGAAGAGCAGCGAGCATCGTGTGAGGGCCACGGCTTCGATTTCTCGTCCCTCACGGCCCTCTTCCTGAACTGCACGTTGAAGCCCACCGGCCACTTCTCGCATACCGGGGCCCTGATGGAGGTCTCCCAGGCGATCCTGGAGGCCAACGGCGTCCGGACGGACACGGTGCGTGCCGTCGATCTCGATCTGCCTCCCGGTGTCCAGCCGGACATGACCGAGCACGGGTTCGAGCGGGACGATTGGCCCTCCCTCTCCCGCCGGGTGATGGCCGCCGACATCCTGGTGATCGGCACACCGATCTGGCTGGGTGAGGAGAGCTCCGTCTGCCGCCGCGTGATCGAGCGACTCTACGGCGAGTCCGGCAGACTGAACGATCAGGGGCAGTCCATCTACTACGGCCGCACGGCGGGCTGTCTCGTGACCGGCAACGAGGATGGCGTGAAGCATTGTGCGATGACGCTGCTCTATGCCCTCCAGCATCTGGGCTACACGATCCCACCCCAGGCCGACGCCGGCTGGATCGGCGAGGCGGGACCCGGGCCTTCCTATGCGGACGAGGGCTCGGGAGGGCCGAGCAACGACTTCACGCAGCGCAATCTCACCTTCATGACCTGGAACCTGATGCACATGGCCCGTCTGCTGCGCGAGGCCGGCGGGATCCCGGCTCATGGCAACCGACGCGATCAGTGGGCGGCGGGCTGCCGCTTCGATCATCCGAACCCCGACTATCGTTAGGCGGACCGGACTCCCATGACGCCGCTGCTCTGGACCCTGACTCTGGCTCTCGGTGCCGGGCTGAGCATCCCGCTGGGCGCCCTGGCCTCCACGCACGCCCGATTTCGCTCGCTCTGCGTGCAGCACGAGGTCGACAGCTTCGTCTCCTATTTCGGCGGCGGAGCCCTCGTCGCCGCCGTGGTCATGGTGCTGATTCCGGACGGGCTGGAGGCCACGTCGGTCCCGGCCGCCTCGAGCGCCTTCCTGATTGGAAGCGTGCTCTTCTGGCAGCTGAGCACTCGGATCGAGCGCCGAGGCGGCTCGTTCGCCCAGATGCTCGGCATGCTGCTCGACTTCGTCCCGGAGGCGATCGCCCTGGGCGCCGCCTCCGCCTCCGGCTCCGACGCCGGCCTGCTCCTGGCCGGGCTGATCGTGTTGCAGAACCTACCCGAGGGATTCGCCTCGTTTCACGAGATGCGCGAGTCGGGGACCTCGGGCGCGCGGAGCTGGACGATCTTCCTGCTCGCTCCCCTCGCAGGCCCCCTCGCCGCCGGTCTGGGATACGGTTGGCTCGACCCGGATGGAGAGCCGCTCGGACTCCTGATGCTCTTCTGCAGCGGAGGCATCCTGTATCTCGTCTTCGAGGACATCGTGCCCGGCGCTCATCTGAGACACGAGTCCTTTCCGGCTCTCGGAGCCGTCCTGGGCTTTCTCCTGGGCATGATCGGGACGACACTGACTCATTGACCCGGCGAGGAATCGAATCGGATCGAGAGGGATCGACGAATCCCACTCTCGAGGGGAGCGCGGATGGCCCGACTGGAAGACAAGGTGGCGATCGTGACGGGCGCCGCCCGCGGCACCGGAGCCGCGATCGCGCGACGGCTCGTGGCCGACGGTGCGAAGGTCCTGCTCGTCGATCTCCTCGACGACCCCGGCCAGGCCCTCGCCCGGGAGCTCGGCCCGTCCGCCGCCTATCACCACGCCGACGTCACCGACGAGCAGGCCTGGGTCGAGACCCTGCGTCTGGTCGAGAGCGGGCTCGGGCCGCTCACGACCCTGGTGAACAACGCCGCCATCCTCCACGTCGCGCCCATCGAGTTCACGAGCGTGGCCGACTACATGCGCGTCCTCCGGGTGAACGAGCTCGGCACCTTCCTCGGCATCCGATCCGCGATCGAGCCCATGCGCCGCCACGGCGGGGGCTCCATCATCAACATCTCCTCCATCGACGGCCACCACGCGGCGCCCGGAACGGCGGCCTACTGCGCCAGCAAGTTCGGGGTCCGCGGCCTCACGAAGGCCGCCGCCCTCGAGCTCGGTCGCCACGGGATCCGGGTCAACTCGGTGAACCCTGCCGCTGGAAGCGACGAGATGGTCCAGGAGATCCTCCCGGATCTGGACGTCGCGGCCATGCGGGCGCTGCAGGAGAAGCACGACCCCCCGCCCATCGGAAGGCGGGGACGGGTCGAGGACGTCGCGGCCACTGTGGCCTTCCTCGCCTCGGACGACAGCGCCTTCTACACGGGGGCGGACTTCGATCTCGACGGCGGGATCACGGCGGGAATGAAGGTACGCGGCGAGATTCCCGGCACGCCGCGCAAGAAGAAAGCTTGAAGCCGGACAGGAGGAGGGAACGAATGCCGCGCGCACTGATGCTGGTCGCCTCGAGCTCGAGGGACGAGACCCGCCTCGAGGAGTTCAATGCCTGGTATGCACGTCATGTCGAGGAGCTGCTGCAGCTCGAGGGGATCGTTTCCGCGACCCGCTGGCAGGCGTCGCCCCATCAGCTGCTGCCGGGCGCCGACGGGATCGGCGGCCGGCGCTTCCTGGCGCTCTACGAGATCGAGTGCGACGACCTCGAGGCCATGCGGGATCGGATCCGCGCGACCTCCGGCGATCGCACGCATGGCGATCTGCTGGAGATCGACCCGCTCCCCGTGACCCTTCTCTTCGAGAGCCTCGGCGAGTGGCGCTGAGGGAAGAGGGGACGAAGCGATTGCTAGACTCCCTGGAGGCCCTCTCCTGAATCCCGACCGGGGAGCGCGTGAGAGGGCCTCTGGAGACGAGCGGGATCTGGCGTCGCGGGCCGGCTGCTCGCGCAGAGGAGCGAGGACGAGGAGCGAACGCCGGGATGCCCGAGAGCCCTTTCGCCACAGCGCTCGGATCGCGCCGCATCGCGGGGCTGGCTCTGGAGACCGCCGGCCTGCTGGCGGTCTGGCTGCTCTTGACGCGAGGGGATGAGAGGGGGCTGCTCTTCGGAATCGGCTTCGCCTCGATCGTGGCGATCCTCCGGAACGGGCTGATGCGCCCCCCGCCCCTGACTCTTCGTCCGCTCGCCGTCGCCCGCTTCCTGCCCTACTTCCTCTGGCAATCGCTGCAGGGCGGCGTCGACATCGCGCTCCGCGCGATCCTGCCCGCGGAGGGTCCGGGGGGCCGCCGCGTCTTCGCCATCGAGCCGAGACTCCATCAGTATGGTCTGCGACTGCCGCCGGGCTCCGCGAGGATGTTCTTCATCGGCGTCGTGAGCCTCCTCCCGGGCACCCTGAGCGCGGATCTCGAGGACGACACACTCGAGGTTCACGTCATCGGCGGCAGCCGGGACGTCGAGGCGCAGCTCGAGAGCCTCGAACGTCTGGTGGCTCCGCTCTTCGCGGTGGATCTTCGACCGGGAGCCGATCCGGCGGCCCGCGGAGACGGTCATGGCTGAGCTCGCGCTGGGCGTCGCGTCCTTCCTCCTCCTGACCATCGGCGTCGCCCTGCTGCGGGTCGTCTGGGGACCGACCCGGTCCGATCGCATGCTCATGGCGCAGCTCTGGGGCACCGGCGGAGTCGCCATCCTCCTCCTGCTCTCCGAAGCCTCGAACGCGCCGGTGCTCGAGGACGTCGCGCTGGTCTTTGCCCTGCTGGCCAGCGTGGTCGCCCTGGCCTTCGTTCGCCGGGGCTTCGGGGAGCGCCCATGACGACCGCCTTCTCGATGATCGCCGCGTCGCTGCTCGTGACCGGAGCCTTCTTCTTCCTGGCCGGGTCGTTGGGTATCCTGCGTTTTCCGGACGTGTTCAGCCGCCTCCACGCCCTCACGAAGGCGGACAACGTGGGCCTCGGCCTGATCGCCCTCGGCATCGCCATCGAGCGCGGCTCACTCGTCTCCGGACTGCGCCTGCTCTCGATCTGGCTCCTGGTCCTGCTCTCGACCGCGGTCGTCTCCCATCTCATCGCGCGCAGCGCGAAGCGGGCGGGTGCTCCGCGGAAGCTCCGATGACCGGCGTCGCGCTCGGACTCGACGCGTCGTTCGACTGGATCCTCGCCTTCCTCATGATCGCGACGGCGTGGCGCGCGCTCGGCGCACGGGATGGATTCCAGTCGGTCGTGCTCTTCATCACCTTCGGTGTGATGGCGTCGATCGCCTGGATTCGAATCGGCTCTCCCGACCTCGCTCTGGCCGAGGCCGCGATCGGAACGGGCGTCGCCGGAGCGATCTTCGTCACCTCGCTCGCCGTCCTCGAGCGCTCCGAGCAGCGCGACGAGGAACGCGACGCGGAATGCGAGCAGGGAGAGGGCTCCGATGCCGGAGAGTAGACGCCGCCCGGCGCGCGCCCTGTCGGCGATCGGTTGCGCGACCCTGGGAGCGAGCCTCGGGTGGATGGCGCTCTCGCGCAGTGCTCGCGAGTCGGACCTCGCGCGGTCGGTCTCCGAGGCCTCGACGGCCCGCGGTCTCGAGCACGAGGTCACCGCCGTCCTGCTGGACTTCCGGGGCTACGACACCCTGCTCGAGACGGCCGTCCTGCTGGCAGCGCTCACCGGCGTCTGGGCCGTACACGGGACTCTCGAGGCCTCTCGTGGAGAGAGCCCTCGAGCTCGCGGCACTCGAGAGACGATCGACGACCCGAGCGGTCTGGTCGATGGGCTGCTTCGCGTCCTCGCTCCGATCCTGCTGGTGGCTTCCGCCTATCTCGGCTGGGCGGGCTCCCACGCGCCGGGGGGAGCCTTCCAGGCCGGGACCGTGCTGGCCTCGCTCCTGATCCTGCTGACTCTCGCGCATCCGATCGATCCCGGAGCCGCGCTCTCGAGAGGCGCGCGCGCCCTCTCCTCGGCAGGCCTCTGGGTCTTCATCTCGGTCGCGCTGGGCACGGGCCTCGGTGGACGGGCGTTTCTCGACTATCCCACGGCCTGGATGAAGCCCCTCGTCTGGCTGATCGAGAGCGCCGTCGCGATCTCCGTCGCCACGATCCTCGCAATCTTCTTCGTCGAGGCCTCCCGGTCCGGAGGCGAGCGTTCATGAGCGGGCTCGAGATCTACGCCCTGACCGGGGCTGCCCTCGTCGCGATCGGTCTCCACGCCATCGCCGTCCGCCCCTCGCTCCTGGTCAAGATCATCGGCTTCAACGTGATGAGCACCGGCGTCTTCCTGCTGCTGGTCGGCCTGGCCCCCCGAGCCGCCGACGGCGGCCCCGACCCGGTGCCGCAGGCGATGGTGTTGACGGGCATCGTCGTCGCAGTGAGCGTCACGGCCTTCGCGCTCGCCCTGACCCGACGACTGGCTCGGACCACGGGGTGCGCCCGCCTGCCGGAGGATGCGTGAGCGGGTCCGCACAGGCCGGGGCGGCCGTCCTGCTCGTGATGCTCCCGCTGGCGGCGGCGCCCCTGCCCTTCCTGACCGCAGGCCGGGGCGCACCGGCGCTGATGGGCTCCGTCCTTCTCGGGCAGGCAGGCGGTCTCGTCGTCGTCTGGCTCTCGCTCCTCGAATCGGGCGCCGGTCGCGTCCGGCTCGGCGGTCATGGCGCGCCGCTCGGCATCGAGCTTCGCGTCGATGGCCTCGCGACGATCCTGCTCGGCCTGACCTGGCTCGCCATGACGGCCGTCTGGCTTCACGCCGCGCGATTCCGAAGACGGGGGCCGCCTGCGGAGAAGGCGACGGATCCAGACCGCACGCGACGCGACGCACCCTTCTGGAGCCTCGTGCTCTTTCTCTGGGCCTCCCTCGACGTGCTCTATCTGTCGAACGACCTCTTCAACCTCTACGTGGGGCTGGAGCTGCTGGGACTCTCGGCCGTCGCGCTCGTCTCTCTGGCGGGAGGACGCGAGGCACTGGGGGCGAGCATGCGATACCTGCTCGTCTCGATCTCGGGATCCCTCTTCTATCTGATCGGCGTCGCTCTTCTCTACGCAGAGCATGGGAGCCTGGCGCTCGACGGGGTCGGGGAGTCGCTGCTCTCGGCAGCGGAGGCCGCGCGAGGCTCGGGGGTCGGGACGAGTCCGGCCGCAGGAGCGGCTCTGGCGCTGATGACCTTCGGTCTCGCCCTCAAGACGGCTCTCTTCCCCTTTCACGGCTGGCTGCCCCGGGCGCATGCCAGCGCGCCGAGCGCCGTCAGCGCACTGCTCTCGGCGATCGTGGTCAAGGCTTCCTTCTATGTCCTCCTCCGGCTCTGGATGGAGGTCTTCCCCGCCGCGCTCGACGTCTTCCTCGTCCAGCTGATCGGAGTCCTGGGGGCCCTCGCGATCGTGTGGGGGGCGCTGCTCGCCATGCAGCAGGAGCGGATGAAGCTGATGATCGCCTTCTCGACCGTCTCCCAGCTCGGATACCTCTTCGTGCTCCTGCCCGTCGCCCTCGACGCGACCCCGCTCCACGAGCTGGCGACCTCGCCCGCGCGACTGGCCCGAGTCGTGCCTCTCGACCGTACGGAGGTCGCCCGACTCGCCTGGCAGGGAGGTGTCCTCTTCCTCGTGGCCCACGCCGCGGCGAAGGCCGCGCTCTTTCTCTGTGCGGGAAACCTGATCTCGCTGCTCGGACACGATCGCATCGAGGCCTTCGGCGGTCTCGCCCGGCGGGCCCCCGGGACGGCGCTCGCCCTCGCGCTCGCCGGAATCAGCCTGATCGGCTTTCCGCCGAGCGGCGGCTTCAGCGGGAAGTGGCTGCTCGCGACCGCGGCCATCGAGCGCAACCTCTGGAGCTGGGCCCTGGTCATGGTCGCCGGCAGCGTCCTGACCTCGCTCTACGTCTTTCGCCTGATCGGGTCCATGCTCCGAGTCGAGCCGGAGCGCGCGGACGAGACGCGCGCGTCGACCGGAGAGAGGCTTCCGCTCTCCATGACGCTGGCGCCGCTGGGTCTGGCCGTGTTCGCGATCGTGATCGGAATCTGGCCGGCGTCGATCCTCGAGCTGCTCGAGATCTCCAGGGGCTTTCCATGGTAGGCCGGAGCCGACTCGGTCTTGCGGCGCGCCGCAACGAGGAGGCGTCGGCATGATGGACGCCTTGGGAGCCGGTCCGGAGCTCATCCTCGCCATCCTCGCGAGCTCCTTGGTCCCGGGGCTGCTGATCTTCGGGATGAGTGAGGAACGCAGCGGCCTACGCACCACGCTGAACCTCTTCGCGGCCTCGATCAAGGTCGCCCTCGTCGGCCTCGCGATCGCCTCGGCCCAGCAGGGTCGGATGATCGGCTGGCGCTACGAGATCGCTCCGAACCTCGAGCTGCTGCTGGTGGCCGACGAGCTCGCACTCCTCTTCCTCGGCCTCTCCGCGGGGCTCTGGCTGCTCACGACCGTCTACGCCATCGGCTATCTCGAGGGGTCTCCCGATCGAAGCCGCTTCTTCGCCTTCTTCAGCCTCTGCGTGACGGCGACCTCGGGCATCGCCCTGGCCGGCAACCTCTTCAGCTTCGTGCTCTTCTACGAGATCCTCACCTGGACGACCTATCCGCTGGTCGCCCATCGAGGTACGCAGGAGGCCGTCCGAGGCGGGCGCATCTATCTCTATTACACCGTGCCGGGCGGTGCGGCTCTCCTGCTCGGCGCGATCTGGCTCCATGCGGTGGCCGGACCGCTCGAGTTCGTTCCGGGCGGCGCCCTCTTCGGCACGCCGACGGCCGAGCACGCCGTGCTCGCTCCCGTTTTCATGCTGCTCGTGGCCGGGCTCGGGGTGAAGGCAGCGCTGATTCCCCTCCATGGCTGGCTCCCGGTCGCGATGGTGGCCCCTGCGCCCGTCAGCGCGCTCCTGCATGCGGTGGCCGTCGTGAAGGCGGGGGCCTTCGGGATCATGCGCGTCGTCTACAGCCTCTTCGGAATCGAGCTCGTCCGGGACATGGGAGTCGGCCTGCCGCTGGCGGCTCTCGCGAGCCTCACCATCGTCCATGGGTCGATCCGTGCGCTCTCCCAGATGGACCTCAAACGCCGCCTCGCGTTCTCGACGGTCAGCCAGGTCTCCTACGTGACCCTGGGCGTGGCCCTCTACGGCCCGGCCGCCACCCTCGGCGGGCTCGTCCATCTCGTCCACCAGGGCATCATGAAGATCACGCTCTTCTTCTGCGCCGGAACCCTGTCGGAGACCCTCGGCATCCACCGGATCGACGAGCTCGACGGCGTGGGCCGACGGATGCCCTGGACGATGACCGCCTTCACGGTCGCCGCCCTCGGCATGATCGGCGTGCCACCCATGGCAGGCTTCATCAGCAAGCTGCAGCTCGGGCTCGGCGGCATCGAGGCCGGCGAGCCGTGGGTGATCGGCGTGCTGGCCCTCAGCAGCGTCCTGAACGCGGCCTACTTCCTGCCCCTGATCCATCGCGCCTGGTTCCGTCCGAGGCGGCCCGAAGCCGACTGGCCGGCCGCAGGGCGCTGGGAAGCGAGCCCCTGGCTGCTGCTGCCCCTGCTCGCGACGGGGCTGCTCTCGATCGGCGCCGGGCTGCTGGCCGGATTCGCGCTGAGCCCCTACGGCTGGACGGAACGGATCGTGGCGACGGAGTATGGACCGTGAACGCGGATGCGGCCTGGCTCGAGAGCGCGTGGGTCTGGGCGGTGGCGCCCGGGCTTCCGCTCGCCCTCGCTGCGATGGGGCTCGTCGAAGGCCTTCGGACGGCCGTCGCCCGACTCGCCTGGATCGGCGCGCTCCCCCTGCTCGTTCTGGCGCTCTTCGCGCCGAACGACTCCGGCGCATCCTTCGATGCCCTGCTCTTCGGAAGCGCACTCCAGATCGACGAGACGGGCCGACCCTTCGCCCTCCTGACGGCGCTCGTGTGGATCCTCGCCAGCCTCTATGCGCCCACCTATCTCGCTCGACACCGCGAGTCGACGGCGTCGAGCCGGCCTGCGGGACGCTCACGTTATTTCGGGTTCCATCTCGTCACCCTGTCCGGCAACGTGGGAGTCACGCTCGCCGGCGATGCCGCGACCTTCTATCTCTTCTTCGCGCTGATGACGTTCGCGAGCTACGGCCTCATCGTGCACGAGGGCAGCGATGCGGCCCGGCGCGCGGGCTTCGTCTATCTCGTGCTCGCCATCTTCGGCGAGGCCCTGCTCGCCGCCGGCATCATGATCGCGATGGCCACGCCGGGATCGATGCGATTCGACACGCTGTCGACTCTCGCCGCGTCGCCGCATGCCGATCTCGGCATCGGCCTGCTGCTCGGGGGTCTCGGCGTCAAGGCGGGGATGGCCCCCCTCCACGTCTGGCTTCCGCTCGCTCATCCCGCCGCCCCGACACCGGCGAGCGCTCTGCTCAGTGGCTCGATCATCGCGGCCGGATTGCTGGGATGGCTGCGCCTGCTGCCCGTCGGGGTCGGAATCGGGGTCGGCCCGGAGTGGTCCGAGCTCTGCGTCGGGCTCGGGCTCGCAGCGGCCCTCGGCGGGGCGGTGCTCGGCACCCTCCAGCGTGACCCGAAGGTGCTCCTGGCCTACTCGAGCATCAGTCAGATGGGATGGATGACGATCGGATTGGGCGCCGCACTCGCGAGCGACTCCGGGGGCTCCTCGCCGGCCGTTCTCTCCATCGGCTTCTTCGCGCTCCATCACGGTCTCGCCAAGGCCGCGCTCTTCCTCTCGATCGGCGTCGCCGAGCAGACCCCCGCGCACGGAATCCGTCGGCGAATCCTCCGGCTCGGCATCGTGCTCCCCGCCCTCGTGATCGTCGGCGCGCCTGGGACGAGCGGAGCGCTCGCCAAGAGCCGTCTCGATACCGTCGTCGGTGCGTTGCCCGGATCGCTGCAATCGCTGCAATGGATCGAGCCGGGCCTCGTCCTCGGCGTGGTCGGCACGGCCGCGCTGATGGCGCGCTTCGTCGCGATGCTGTGGACACCGCGGGATCCGAGCGCCCCCGCGAGCGAGCGCCACGACGGAGGCGCCCCGGGGCTCTGGCTTCCCTGGTGGGCCTCGATCGGGCTCTCCCTCGGGATCGGGCCCCTCGTCGATGCCCTGCTGCCCGGGCTCTTCGAGTGGCTCGAGCCCTGGGCGGCTCCCAAGATCTCCGTCGACAAGCTCGCGCCGATCGCCGTCGGAGCGGTCCTGGTCCTCGGAGCATCGCGGACGCGGGTCGCCGGCCTGCGGCCGCCAGCGGGGGATCTGCTCTGGCTGATCGAGCCCGGGCTGCGCGCCGCTCGTCGAGGAGGACGGGCACTCGTCGCGAGCGCGACGGCCTCGCTTGCCGGCGCGATCGTCAGCGTCCGGGATGAGGGGCGTGCGGCCTCGACGCCGTCGCGATGTCTCGGGCGGATCGAGGCGCTGCTCGAGCCCTGGACGGTCCTGGCAGTCCTGATGCTCGTCTCGGCGTCGCTGCTGATCGTCCGATCGCTCGTCCGCTAGCCCGGGAGGACGAGGATCGACGATCGAGCGCGACGGATCCGCAGCCCATGTCTCCGATCCTCGAGCTCCGACCTCCCGAAGCGAAGCCTCGTAGTCGGTCCGATCGGACCCGAGTCGACCTCGGCACTGTGCTTGCAATCTCCCGAGATCGAGATTGAGGTCGAGGTCGAGGTCGAGGTCGAGGTCGAGGTCGTCCGGACGCCGATCCCGGCCCGGTCGAAGAGGTCGCTTGGCTCGAGAGAGCTCCAATCCCTGCGGACCGAAGGCCTGCCCGATCGGATCGCGCGCCTGCTCCGGATCGACCGAAGCTCGCTCCCTGGAGGGTCCCCCATGTCGAACCCTGCCTCTACGATGCCCCGGGACGAACACGATGCCCTGCTGCTCTCGCGCGTCCATCCCGACGATTGGCAGAATCCGCAGCCCCGCAGCCTCTACGACCTCGTGGTCATCGGCGCCGGGAGCGGCGGTCTGGTCACGGCCGCCATCGCCTCGACTCTCGGTGCTCGCGTGGCCCTGATCGAGCGGCGACTGCTCGGCGGCGATTGTCTGAACGTGGGCTGCGTCCCCTCGAAATCCGTGATCCGGGCCGGCCGGCTCGTGGCGGAGAGTCGGGCTGCCGGGCCGCTCTTCGTCGAGCAGCCGGGATTCGAGGCTCCGGATTTCCCGAAGGCCATGGAGCGCATGCGACGGATCCGCTCGCAGATCAGCGAGGACGACTCCGCGCGACGCTATGCGGACGAGCTCGGCGTCGACGTCTTTCTCGGCGACGCCCGCTTCACGAAGCCCGGCGAGATCGAGGTCGACGAGACGACGCTGCCCTATGCGCGCGCCGTGATCGCGACCGGCGCGCGTCCCGTCGCGCCGCCCATCCCCGGTCTCGAGGACGTCGGCCATCTCGACAACGAGAGCGTCTTCGATCTCACGCAGAGACCCGACCGCCTCGCGCTCATCGGCGCCGGTCCGCTCGGCTGCGAGCTCGCCCAGGCCTTCCAGCGCCTCGGCTGCCAGGTCACGATCTACGAGCAGGCCGATCAGCTGCTCACCCGCGAGGATCCGGACGCCGCCGCGCTCGTCCAGCAGGCGCTGGTACGCGATGGCGTCCAGATGGTCTTCCAGAGTGACATCGAGCAGGTCGAGAAGCGCGACGGCCGGAAGGTCATCCGTGCTCGTTCGGGTGGGAGCGAGCCTCGCGAGGAGACCTTCGACGAGATCCTCGTCGGAGCCGGCCGCGCGCCGAACGTCCAGGACCTGGGCCTCGACCGCGTGAGCGTGAGCCATGACGAGAAGAAGGGCGTGCTCGTCGACGATCATCTCCAGACCTCGAGCCGACGGATCTGGGCGGTGGGCGACTGCTGCATGCCCTGGAAGTTCACGCACGCCGCCGAGGCCGGCGCCCGGCTCGTGGTGCAGAACGCGCTCTTCTCCTTCGGGCCCTTCGGCAAGAAGAGGGTCTCCGACCTGATCATGCCCTGGTGCACGTATACCCAGCCGGAGCTGGCTCATGTGGGCGCCTATCAAGACGATCGCGAGGGCAGCGGGATCGCCACCTTCCGCGTCCCCCTGTCGGAGGTGGACCGCGCCGTGACCGACGGCCAGGAGGAGGGACTGGTCAAGATCCACGTGAAGAAGGGCAGCGACCGGATCCTGGGCGCCACGATCGTGGCGGATCACGCGGGAGAGCTGATCAGTCAGGTCACGCTCGCGATGAAGCACGGGATCGGGCTAGGCGCCTTCTCCGATCTCATCTACCCGTACCCGACGCAGGGAGAGGCCCTGAAGAGGGCTGCAGGGGAGAGGCAGCGACAGCGCCTCACGCCCTTCGTCAAGAAGCTCCTCGGCCTCGTCGTGCGGATGCGGCGATGAAGCGTCGAGCCGATGGGAGCGCTCCTCGAGCTCGCCGGTCCTCGCTCTTCATCCCTTCGCGTTCCTCGTAGAGCCCATCGAGGCTGGCTACCGGCAATGCCTCTCCTGGCGCCCGTCCAAATCCCCGACCCTCCACGGCGACTCGTCTGGCACGAATCCTGCGTTGAATCGACGCGGAATGAGGTCGCCGACGGCTGGAGAAGCGAGCCGTCGAGTCCTCGCCTTCACGCAATCCAGGCCGGGCAGAGCGCTCGCCGGACATTCGACGGCCGGATTCTCGAGAGAGGAAGCCCTCGTCTCCTTGCTCCCTCATGACCGCTTCTGCGAGCTCTCCCAGGAGGACCGGGGCCCAGGAGGATCGAGGCGATCGGCCGACAGCGAGGCGAAATTTGTACATCCGCCCCCATTCGGACGAGCGAGCGGTGAGCGACGACGGGGATCGATGGGCCGGGATCCGGCCGGATGTCGCCGCCGATCCAATGGGGAGATGGGCGCGAGCAGCATGAGCGAAGACCGCATCGGACGAGAACGGAAATCGAAGCAGGGCGCACCGCGCGACGACCCGCAACGTGAAGGCGAGCGCGAAGGACGCGGCTCGGAGCCTCGATCGCGCCTGCCGGATTGGCTGAATCGATCGCAGCGGACGTCTTCCGACGCGGACGGAGACGGGTCTCCGATGCCGCAGGGCCGGATGCCGACCACGGGGCCGTCCTGGTGGATCCCCCTGCTCGCCCTGCTCGCCTATCTCGTGTTCGCCCAGCCGCTGGGCGGCGTGGACCGGGTGGAGCTCGCCTACAGCGAGTTCAAACGAGAGGTCGAGGCCGGCCACGTCGATCGCGTCACCATCCGGGGACAGGAGATCGAAGGCCGCTTCTCGCAGCCCCATGTCGCCGGCGCCTCGGACACCGCCGACTCCGCCTCCCGAGAGGCCCCGAGCGAGGACGCGGCCGCGGAGCAGGAGAGCGGCAAGAGCGGAGAGAGCGCAGCCGACCCGACGAGCTCCAAGCCATCCCATGAAGCCTTCCGGACCGTTGCGCCCCCCTTCGCCAACGAGGAGCTCGGCGACCTCCTGGCCCGTCACGACGTGGAGATCCAGGCCGAGAGCACACAGGACGGGATCTGGCTCCAGGTCGCGCTCTCCTTCCTGCCCTTCGTGCTGATCCTGGCGCTCGTCTGGTGGGGCAGTCGAGCCCTGCGGCAGCGCATGGAGGGCATGGAGGGCGGAGGCGGGGGCGGCGGTCCCTTCGGAATCGGGCGCTCCCGCGCCAAACGCTACGAACGGACCCAGGTCGAGACGCATTTCGACGACGTCGCGGGCGCCGAGAACGCCAAGCAGGATCTTCAGCAGGTGATCGACTTCCTGCGGGATCCCCGCCGATACCGGAAGCTCGGGGCGAAGCTGCCGCGCGGCGTGCTGCTGAAGGGACCGCCCGGAACCGGCAAGACGCTGCTCGCTCGAGCCGTCGCGGGCGAGGCCGACGTGCCGTTCTTCTCGA
>CAYXLY010000031.1:0-17778 GCA_964466005.1 uncultured Spirochaetaceae bacterium
AGATTCTCCGGAGTGACTGGAGTTCAGACGTGTGCTCTTCCGATCTCGAAGGCTGATCCTGGCGACGCTCGATCGGCTCCAGGGCGACAAGAAGAGAGCAGCCAAGACGCTCGGGATCAGCTTGAAGACCCTGTACAACCGGCTCGGGGTCTACCGGGCGAGCAGTGAGGGAAGCAAGGCCGCCTCGATCTCCGGATGAGGTCGGATCCTGGCCAGGACCCTCCCGCCGGAGGAGTCGCGACGCTTCGAGGGTGGCGCTCGCGGGCTCTTTCGCCGGGTCGGTCCTGGCTTTGATCCGCTGCTCGGTGCGAGGACGCCTCGTCCTCGGCTCGCTACCGGATCGCTCGCTACCGGATCGAGAGCCGGGAGCAGCGGACTGCGCTCTCCGAGACGGCTCGGAGTCAGCGGGAATCGCGGGTCGGGGGTCGAGACGGGAGAAGCAGACCTCTCAGGAGAACGTGATCAGCGGCTTGATGATGTCCTCTTCCTTGGTCTGCATCAGCCGGAAGGCCGTCGGCAGATCGTCGAAGCCGAACCGGTGGGTCGTGAGGGGAAGCGGATCGACCCGCTCGGTCTCGATCAGCCGCATGAGCCGCTCCATGCGCTGGGATCCGCCGGGACAGAGGGCGGTCCGGATCGTCTTGTCGCTCATGCCGACGCCCCACTCGGCTCGCGGGATGCCGACGAAATCCCCCTCTCCGTGATAGCCGACGTTCGAGATGGTCCCGCCGGGCCGCGTGACGCGGACGCAGGCCGCGAAGGTCTCCTGGGCGCCGAGGGCCTCGATCGCCGAGTCGACGCCGCGTCCACCGGTCGACTCGAGGATCGCCTCCACCGGGTCGGTCTCGCTGAAATCGATGACCCGATCCGCGCCATAGGAGCGCGAGAGGGCCTTGCGGTTCGGCTTCGACTCCACGCTGAGGATCAGGCCCGCGCCCTGGAGCCGAGCGCCGACCGTGGCCATCAGTCCGACGGGGCCCTGGCTGAAGATCGCGACGACTCCCCCGATCGGGATGCTCGCGTTCTCCGCCGCGGCGAAGCCGGTCGAGAGCATGTCCGAGCAGTAGACCGCCTGCTCGTCACTCAGAGACTCGGGGATCGGTGCGAGATTCGCCTGGGCGGCGTTCACGTGGAAGTACTCGGCGAAGGTGCCGTCCTTCACGTTGGCGAACTTCCAGCCCCCGAGCAGGTCACCGCATTGGGAGCTGAAGCCCCGCTGGCAGTTGAGGCAGCGGAAGCAGGGCGTGATGGCATTGACCGCGACGCGCTGTCCCTCCTCGAAGCCCTGCACGTTGCGTCCGAGCTGGTGGATCACGCCGACCGCTTCGTGACCGAGGGTGACGCCGGAGCGCTCTCCGATCGCGCCCGCCACCGTGTGGGTATCGGAGGTGCAGACGAGCGCCGAGGTCGTTCTCACGATCGCATCGTCGGGGCCCGGCTCCGGGATCGGCTTCTCGTCGAAGTCGACCTCTCCGATCTTCTTCATCACGAAGGTCTGCATCTTGCGCGCCATGGCTGTCTCCTGCCGGTCGAGCCTCGTTCCTCGCGGCTCATTGATGGGGTTCATCGCTTCTGGACCGTCCCTCGGCCCGTTGCCCTTGCTGCCTCGCTGTCTGGCTCGCGGAGCCTGCCCGCGTCCTCAGAGCATGGAGGGAAGGTTCGAGGCAGTCGTCGGATAGGCGAAGAGCGCACTCTTCAGGTCCGGGGCGCGAAGGTCCGTCTGGATGGCCAGGGCGAAGAGGTTGACGAGCTCGTCGGATCCGGGGCCGAGCAGATGCGCGCCGAGGATCCGGTCGCTGCCTTCCTCGAGCAGGATCCGGTGGGCGGAGGTGTCCTCGCGGATCCGCCTCGCGTGGTACCAGTCGGCGGTATCCGCCTCCTCGACACGGAAGCGCAGTCCTCGTGCCACGGCTTCCTCCTCCTGGAGGCCGACCGAGGCCATCGGCGGGATCGTGAAGAGCGTGGTCGGAAGACCCGTGTAGTCGACCCGCACCGAGGCCTCTTCGATCAGGTTGGCGGAGACGACCCGGGCATCGTGGCTGGCCTTCGGGGTGAGCGGACGGCCGCTGGCGGCTGCATCCCCGGCCGCGAAGAAGGCGGGATTCCCGACGCTCCGCAGATGGGAGTCGACCTCCATTCCCGCGTCTCCGTACGGCACGTCCACCTCCTCGAGGCCCATGCCCTGGAGATTCGCGACCCGACCGGCGCCATGGACGACGAGATCGACCTCGCTGGTCTGCTCGCCTTCTTCGCCCGCCGTGACCACGCGCAGCGCGTCGCCCGCTCTCTCGATGCGCCTCGCCTCGCGATTGAATCCGACCTCGATGCCGAGCGCCCTGGACTTCAAGACGAGTCGGGCGGCGAGCCGCGGGTCGAAGGCACGCAGGGCCTGGTCGCCGCGGATCAGGAGCTGCACGTCGGCGCCGGCGCGACTCGCGACGTGGGCGAGCTCGAAGGCGATGTAGCCGCCTCCCACGAAGGCGATGCGGGGCGGGAGTCGACGCAGGGCCAGGAACTCGTCGCTGGTCGTGAGATGAGCCTCGCCGGGAATGCCGAGCGTACGGGGCTTCGATCCGGCCGCGATCGCGAAGCGAGGCGCGCTCAGCAAGCGGCCATCGACCTCGAGGGTCCCGTCCCGGCGGAAGCGACCGTGGCCGGAGAGGGCCTCGATCCCCCGCTCTGCGAAGCCCTTCTCCCGGGCGCGGGGAACGCCCTCGGTGAAGGAGCGTTCGAACTCGATCAGGGCGGGCCAATCGATCTCCGGCCCGGACTCATGCCGGAGACCGGCTTCGCGCCGCGCGAGGTCGACCGTCTCGGCAGCGCCGACGAGCACCTTCTTCGGGTCGCAGCCTCGCAGCGCGCAGGTTCCGCCGAAGGGCCTCGAGTCGAGGATCGCCACATTCCAGCCGGCGTCCCGGCACGTGTGCGCGATCGAGCTGCCGGCGACGCCGGTGCCGATCACGACGAGGTCGAAGGCTTCCTGCCGCGGGCTCCGGGGGTTCGTGTCAGGGTTCATGCGAGCCTCCCGGTCGTCTGCCTTCCATCCGGTCCTCGTCTCGCCTGTTCATCAGGTCCGTTCCCGCGAGTCCGTCCCTCGAGCGCGTGACCGGGCTCCTCTCGTCCCGCGAAGCTGCAAGCGTGATGCCGGTCGTCGAGCGATCAGCGATCAGCGATCAGAGGCCGTCCCCTGCCCGAGCGGCCTCTTCCGCCGACCCGAGCGCGATCTCCCGGAGCTCCCGGATCGCGTCGCTCCAGGAGTCGCTCTCGAGGATGCCGGAGCCGGAGACGAAGACGTTCGCGCCGGCGCGGGCCGCCGGGCCGATCGTGTCGCGATCGATCCCGCCGTCGATCTCGATGTCCCCTTCGAAGCCCCAGTCGCGCAGCGCCTCGACCTTCGGCAATACCTCCGGCATGAATTTCTGTCCCGAGAGGCCCGGCTCCACGCTCATGACGACGACCCGGTCGACGCCCGGGAGATGATCCCGCACTGCGTCGACCGGCGTGGCGGGATTCAGGGCGATGCCGAACTGGGCGCCCGCTCGGCGCACATCGGCGAGATCACGCCAGGCGGTCTCGAGGTGGGTCACCACGACGGCGGCGCCCGCCTGGGCGAAGCGCTCCGCGTGACGATCGGGGTCGGTGATCATCAGGTGGACGTCGAGAGGACATCGCACGAAGCGAGCGAGTGCCTGCACGAGCGCGAGGCCACCGCTCAGGTTGGGCACGAAGTGTCCGTCCATCACGTCGACGTGCAGCGCGTCGGCGCCGGCCTCCTCGAGGGCCCGGACCTGCTCGGCCAGATGCAGCGGGTCGGCCGCGAGCAACGAAGGGACGATTCGGATCGGATGACGCAGGCTCATGAAGAGAGGACCCTCAGTCGGAGTACCCGAGAAGGAGGGAGAGGAAGCGGCCGCTTCCAGTCCGAGGGCGGCCTCTCATCGGGTCAGCTCCCGAGCGGTCTCGACGATCGCGGCGGCGTCGATGCGCATGAGCGACATCAGCTCGTGGCCATCCCCGGATCGGGGAAGCTCGTCGACGGCGAGCGAGTGGACGGGGATGCCGCGAGGAGAGAGCGCTCCGGCGAGCGCCTCGCCGATGCCTCCGGCGCGATAGTGGTCCTCGACCGTGAGCAACTTTCCACCGGCCTCACGGATCTCGGCCTCGAGCGCATCCACCGCCAGGGGCTTCACGCAGTAGAGATCGATCACGCGCACGTCCAGTCCGTCCTGCGCCAGCTGGGCCCGCGCATCCAGGGCCTCGTGCAAGGTGACGCCCGCGCCGATCACCGTGAGGCGATCGTTCTCACCCGAGCCGACGACCTTGAACCCCCCGACCTCGAAGGTCTCGTCGGGCGCGTAGATCGTCGGCGTCTCGGGGCGTGTGGTCCGGATGTAGGAGATGCCCTGATTCTGGATCGCGAGCTCGACGGTCCGCTCGGCGGAGACCGCGTCACACGGATAGAAGACGGTCGAGCCTGGAATCGCCCGCATCATCGCGATGTCCTCGAGCCCCATCTGTGAGGGGCCGTCCTCTCCGATCGACACGCCGGCGTGGGAGCCGCAGAGGTCGAGCTTCGCCCGGCTGATCCCCGCCATCCGGATCTGGTCGAAGGCCCGCGTCAGGAAGCAGGCGAAGGTGGCGACCACGGGGATCCGTCCGAGCGCCTGCAGCCCGAGCGCCATGCCGACGAGGTTCTGCTCGGCGATGTAGCCTTCGATGAATCGGTCGGGGTAGCGCTCCAGGAATTTCCGGGCACGCGTGGAGTTCTTCACGTCGCCATCGAGCACGACGATGCGCGGGTCCAGCTCCCCGATCCGGGCGAGCGCCGTCCCGAAGGCGGTGCGCGTCGCCACCTCGTCCCCGAGCGCGTATTCCGGATCCGGCAGCTGCCAATCGCCGTGCGCGGAGGCGCGGTCGCCTACTCTGGACTCCCGATCTCCGATCGGGGGCGGGATGCTGGGCTCGAGCTCCGGCTCGACGTCGGGGATCTCGGCGAGTGCCTGCTCCTTCTCCTCGCCCTCGAGGGCCTTGCCATGGCGGCCCTCGGCGTCCTCGAGAAAGGAGACGCCCTTGCCCTTGACCGTCCGCGCCAGGATCACCGATGGCCGATCCTCCGTCTCGTCCGCCATCCGGAGCGCGGTCAGGATCTCGGCGATGTCGTGACCCTCGACGATGATGGCGTTCCAGCCGAATGCCTGGAATCGATTCGCATAGGCGCGCAGATCCCACTCGAGCATCGTCGGGTCGCTCTGACCGAGCCGATTCACATCGACCATCGCCAGCAGGTTGTCGACCCCGAGGCGGGGCGCCAGCTCGGCGGCCTCCCACACCGAGCCCTCCATCATCTCCCCATCTCCCAGCAGGACGAAGACCCGAGCGTCGCGATCGTCGAGCTTCATCGCCCGCGCCATTCCGAGGCCGACCGAGAGTCCCTGGCCGAGCGAGCCGGTGCCCACCTCCACCCACGGGAAGCGCGGCGTCGGGTGGCCCTCGAGCTCACTGTCGATCGTGCGCAGCGACTCGAGGAAGTCCTTCGGGATGGCTCCCGCCTCGGCCCAGGCCGCGTAGAGGAGGGGAGCCGCATGCCCCTTCGAGAGCACGAAGCGGTCGTTGCCGGGATGATCGGGATCGCGGACGTCGTAGCGCATCGCGCCAAAGAAGACGGCCGCCACCAGATCGGCGGCGGAGAGGCAGCTCGTCGGGTGCCCCGAGCCGGCAGCGCTGGTGCTCCGGATCGAATGCCTCCGAAGACGATTCGCGATCGCTCCGAGGGACTGGACACGGGACTCGAGGGAGGGCTCGCCGGTCGAAAAGGTCTCTGTCGTCATGCCTCTCTCCGATTTGCAACTCCCATACCGGCGCCGATTCCGGCGAGTCCACGTCCTGGCCCCGTCCTGAGGTCTTGGGATGTGGACTGGAATCTGGACCGCGAGCTCGGATACGGATCTCGAAGGGAGCTCGCGACGGCTCGCCACGACCTGATCCGATCCTTTCTACATCTTTCGGTGCTCGACGCACCCGCCCCCGGGCGCGTCCTGGCATCCAGCTTGCTTATCTGCCCTCAGAAGACGGCTCGCCTCGGCTCGAGGCCCCGATCGCTCCCTGACGCGATGCGAGGCCGGAGCGGGATTCCGAGGACGGAGCGAGATCCGGAATGGTCCGGATGGGGTCGCCGCCGTCTCCGAGGTCTGCATGTCGAAGAGGATCGAGACGCTCGCCGACTTCATCGACGAACTCGCATCCGGCGGGGAGCGAGCGGCCATCCTGTCCCTCGGCGCCGAGGACCCCGAGGAGATCTCCGCGACCTTGCTCTCCGAGCGAGTCGCCGGGAGCGCGGCGGGCCTGATCGAGAAGGGAATCGAGCGCGGCGAGTCGGTGGCCTTCTTCGCCGGGGGAGGGATCGACTGGATCGCGGCCTGCCTGGCCACCGTGCGCGCCGGCGCAGTCCCGGTGCCCCTGGACCTGCAGCTCGAGGATCGGGATCTCGAGCGGATTCTGTCCGACTGCGCCGCACGCTGGATCGTGACGGATCGCCGCAACGCGGAACGGGTCCAGCGGGTCGCCCCCGACTGTCGACTCGTCCTGCTCGACGGAGCCGCGGAGTCCGCCGACGGAGAGCGCTTCTCTTCCTGGCAGGGCGATCCCGCATCCGGGCTTCCGGACCTGGATCCCGACGACCGGGCCCTTCTCTTCTATACATCGGGGACGACGGGACCGCCCAAGGGCGTCCCCCTGGCCCATCGTCATCTCGCCTATCAGATCGAGATGCTCCGCGAGGCCGAGCTCGTCCGGCCCGACGATCGGCTGCTCCTCGCGTTGCCTCCGCATCACGTCTATCCCCTCGTCGTCGGGATCTTCGCACCGCTGGCGCTCGGGATTCCGCTCGTCCTGCCCCGCTCGCTGACCGGTCCGCAGATGGTGAGGGCGCTCGAAGAGGGGAGTGCGACCGTGTTGCTCGGGGTTCCCCGGATCTACTCGGCCCTGCTCCAGGGGATGGAGCAACGCATGGCCTCGCGAGGTCGGCTGGCGGGGCGTGCGCTGACGAGCGTTCTCCATGCCTGCGCGGCGGCCTGGCGTCATCTGTCTTGGAATCCGGGGAGATGGCTCCTTCGTCCGGTCCGCGAGCGGCTCGGGCCTCGACTCCGCCTCCTGGTTTCGGGAGGCTCGGCCTTCTCACCCGATCTCGCCTGGACCCTCGAAGGCGCGGGCTGGCAGGTCGCCTCGGGCTACGGGCTGACGGAGACCGCACCCCTGCTCACCATCAATCCGCCCGGGAGCCGGCGTCCGGAGACGGTCGGGCGTCCGGTGCCGGGGGTGGAGATCCGCATCGAGGAGGTCGAGGAGACCGAGGAGCGCGAGGTCGAGCAGCGCGAGGATGGGGATCCGGGTGGCCGGGAGAAGGAGACGCGATCCGACGGGGAGTCCGACCGGGCGAAGGCAGAGGGTGAGATCCTGGTGCGGGGCCCCGGGGTCTTCGAGGGCTATCTGAACCTCGAGCAGGAGACGCGCGAGAGCTTCACGGAGGACGGCTGGTTCCGGACCGGAGACCTCGGCTGGCTGGACGACGAGGGATTCCTGACCGTCTCCGGTCGAAAGAGCACGCTCATCCTCTCCTCTTCGGGAGAGAAGATCCGGACCGAGGAGGTCGAGCGGGCCTATGGCGGCCACCCGTGGATCGACGAGATCGGAGTGCTCTGGGATGGAGAGAAGCTGGTCGCCGTCATCGTGCCCGCACGGAGCGCGATCGAGGGCGAGGAGCAGTCCTCGGAGTCGGCCATCCGTCGGGCGGTCGACGAGCAGGGCGGTACGCTGCCCTCTCATCAACGCATCGCCCACTTCGTCCTCAGCCGATCGCCGCTCGAGCGGACCCGCCTCGGGAAGATCCGTCGTCATCGCCTTCGTGACCGATACGAGGCGCTCTGCGAGGGAGAGCCGGAGTCCGAGCGCTCCGGTCCGATCGCCATCGACGAGATGAGCGCACCGGACCGCCAGCTGCTGTCGCAGCCCGATGTCCGGACGGTCTGGAAGCTGCTCGCGCAGCGCTATCCGGATCGACCTCTCGACCCCGACTCCCACATGGAGCTCGATCTCGGAATCGACTCGCTCGGCTGGCTCGACCTCGGTCTCGAGATCGCCGATCGGACCGGAATCGAGCTTCCGGAAGAGCGTCTGCTCGCCATCGAGAGCGCGCGCGACCTTCTGCAGGCGGTCGCCGAAGGCGGGTCCGCCGCAGAAGAGGAGACGAAGGATCCGCTCGCGGCCCCCGATTCCGTGCTGAGCGAGGGGGAGATGCGCTGGCTCGCGCCGCTGTCATCGGCGGCGAGCGCGCTGGCCCGGAAGGTCTCCCAGGCGAATCGCATGCTCGTGCGAGGGCTCTTCCGACTCGAGGTCTCGGGTGTGGAGCGGGTTCCCGAGACCGGCCCGGTCGTGATCGCGCCCAACCATGCGAGCTACCTCGTCCCCTTCGTCGTCGCTGCGGCCCTGCCCGAGTCGATCCGCGAGCGGAGCTTCTGGGGCGGCTGGACGGGCGTGGCCTTCAAGAACCGCTTCTTTCGGCTCGTCAGTCGACTCGGGCGGGTCTTCCCCGTGGATCCCGATCGAGCGGTCCGATCCAGCCTCGCCTTCGCCGCCATCACGCTCGAGCGCGGCGGTCATCTGGTCTGGTTTCCGGAAGGCCGCCGCTCGCCGGATGGAGAGCTGGGCGACCTGCGACCGGGAGTCGGGCGTCTGCTCGAGGCGCACGACGACGTCGCGGTCGTGCCCGTCGCGATCGAGGGGACGTACGAGGCCTGGCCGGTCCATCGCCGCCTGCCTCGGCCGGGCCGAGTCCGGATCCGATTCGGCGCACCGCGAGAGCCGGGGGAGCTCTGCGAGGAAGGCAAGGGCGAGAGCCGGAGTGAGCGCATCACGGAAGGGCTGCGCGACTCGATTCTCGAGCTGAAGTCGCGAAGAGGGGACTGAGACGATGCGCGGGAAGCTGGTCGCGTGGGCCTTCTTCGACTGGGCCGACGCCGGCTACTCGACGATGATCCAGACCTTCGTCTTCGCCGCCTACTTCACCGGACGGGTCGCTCCGAGCGGAGCCGAAGGCACGACGCTCTGGGGAGGCGCGATCGCGACGGCCGGCCTCGTCGTCGCCCTCGGTGGACCGGTCGCCGGCGCGATCGCCGACGAGGGCGGAAGACGGAAGCCGTGGCTGGCGTTCTTCGCTCTCGTCACGGTCCTGTCGACGGCCGCTCTCTGGATGGTCCGTCCCGATCCCTCGGATACCGTGCTCGCGCTGGCTCTGGTGGCGCTGGCCTCCGCGGGCTCCTCGCTCGCCGGCGTCTTCTACAACGCCCTCCTCCCCGTGCTCGCCGAGCGGGAGCGGGTGGGCCGCTGGTCGGGTCTGGGCTGGGGGCTCGGCTACGTCGGTGGCGTCGTCTGTCTCGTGGCGGCCTGGGCCCTCTTCTTGAGAGAGGGGGCGTGGATCTCCCTGGACAGGGAGAGTGGCGTTCCCGTTCGGGCGACCTGCCTCTTCGCCGCTGCCTGGTACGCCATCTTCGCGGCTCCGCTGCTGAGCCTGCGCCTCGATGCACCGGGCTCCGGACTCCCGATCCGGGAGGCCGCCCGCAAGGGGCTGCGCAGACTGGGGGCCACGCTTCGCGACGTCTCCCAGCACGCGGGGATCGCCCGCTTCCTGCTGGCGAGGCTGCTCTATGCGGACGGCCTCGCCACGCTCTTCGCGTTCGGCGGCGTCTATGCGGCCGGCACCTTCGGCATGAGCGAGGCGGAGGTCCTGCAATTCGGCGTGGGCCTCTCGCTGTCGGCGGCTCTCGGAGCCTGGGTCTTCTCCGGAATCGACGATCGTCTGGGCGGCAAACGAAGCGCCGGACTGGCCCTGGCGGGCCTGCTGGCGGGGGGCGTCGGGACCGTGCTCGCCGGAGACCGGACGACCTTCTGGGGAGCGGCCCTCTTCGTGGGTGCCTTCGTGGGACCGGTCCAGGCGGCCAGCCGCTCCTACCTGGCGCGCATGGCGCCCGAGGCGCTCCGGAACGAGATGTTCGGCCTCTATGCGCTCTCCGGGAAGGTCACCTCCTTCCTGGGGCCGGCCCTCGTTGCGAGCGTGACGGCCTGGTCGGGGAGCCAGCGCATCGGCATGAGCGTCATCCTGGTCTTCTTCGCCGCGGGCCTGATCCTGCTGGCGACGGTTCCCTCGGACGCGCCGGCCAGAGACGAGCAGTCGACACCGCCCTCCTGACGGCCCTCCTGAAGTGAGCCTGGCATCCGGCTTGCTTCATCCTTTCGGATGAGTCCGACACAGGAACCGGTCAGCTCCCCCGAGAGCGTCTCCGATCGCACGCGTCGCCCGAGCGAACGCGGGCCGGAAGGGTCGGGCCGGCGCGCCCGGACGGAGACGACGGCCTGGCGGTGGACGCGTTACGGCCTCGTCGGGCTCTTCCTCTTCGCCGGTGGCGGCAAGCTCCTCGGACTCGAGGCCATGCGCCAGACCTTCGAGCATTTCGGATACGGCGAGGGCTTCAGGCTCCTGATCGGATTGCTCGAGCTCGCGGGAGCGGGCGGTCTGCTGATCCCGGGACTCGTTCCCTTCGCCGCGCTCGGGCTGTCGGGCATCATGATCGGGGCCATCGGGAGTCACCTGATCCACGATCCCGTCTACATGGCGCTGCCCGCCCTGGTCGTCCTGCTCGGGCTGCTCGGCGTGGTGTGGCGGCGGCCACCGGCCTCCCTGCTGGACCCGGAAGCGGAAGAAGCGGGAGTGGAAGATCGGGGCTGAGCCCGAGCCACGACCGCACCCGATCCCGCGCGGATTGTGCAAGCTGCAAGCGGATCTCCTCCCGCCGGCGCTCCGTACCGGTCGCGCCGGGGCCACCCCGTCTCGCGGATTGGCATGAAGCCTGCTGTCTTCAGAGCGTCGGGCATCGTCGGTGGTTCGGCCTCGAAGCCAGCATCTGAACCGCGGATCCGGTGAGAGGAAAGCGCCTGATTCCCGAGGTCCAGGTCGGACACGTCGCCTTCAACGGCATCGTCAGGAGCGATCCACGCCTGCCCTTCGGAGGCACGAAGGCCTCGGGCTTCGGGCGCGAGCTCGGACGATTCGGAATCCACGAGTTCGTGAACGTCAAGTCGGCCTGGATCGGCCCTTCGCGAACGTCAGAAGGAGGAGACACATGAAGGCGGAAATCTCGAAGGGAATCGGCGTGCTGTTGATGGGCTGTCTTCTCTCGGCCTGTGCCACTCATCTGAGGCCGGCACCCGAGGCTCGAGAGGTGGTGGCGGGGCCCGGTGTCGGAGCCGAGGAGAGCGCGAAGGACGTGCATGTCGAGGTGCGGGTCCAGGCATGGGGCTGGAGCCCGAGCCGGCTCGATCGGCACATGACGCCGGCGCTCGTGAAGATCGAGAACGAGAGCGATCATCCGCTTCGCATCCGCTACGAGGATTTCGTACTGGTCGACGCCTCCGAGAGAAGGTATGCGGCGCTTCCGCCTTTCGACATCGACGAGGAGGTGAACGAGCCCATCCGGCCGGCCTACGGATATCACGGCTTCCGTGTCGCGCCTCATCTCGGATACTACTACCCCTACGGTCCGGCCTATCGCGGCGCCTTCGCCTATCCGGGCGTCTACTACGGCGACTACTACACCGTGATGGAGGACATCCAGCTGCCGACGACCGACATGCTCTCGCACGCCCTTCCCGAAGGAGTCGTCGAGCCCGACGGACGGGTCGCCGGCTTCCTCTACTTCGAGAAGGTCGAGGAGCCGGAGGCGGAGAGCGCGAAGGTCTACTTCCGGTTCTCCCTCGTCGACGCGAAGTCCGGGGAGAGATTCGGAAGCATCGAGATCCCGTTCCAGGTGGATTGAGCGCGGATCGAGGGAGGCGAGCGATGGGATGAGGGAGGGGCTCGGGCCGGATCCTGCAGCGCCTCAGCCGTCGTCGCGGGCTCCGCCTTCCTCGTCCTCGGCCCCCGCCTCGCCCACGGTCTCGCCCGACTCCGGCGTCGGCCCGTCCCCCGCCTGCTCCTCCCTCAGGATCCTCCAGATCCGTCCATTCTCGTCGGCCGCGATGAAGAGGGAGCCGTCCGGGCCCTCTGCGACGCCCGTCATTCGAAAGGCCGTCGGGTCGGCGGCGCCGATGGCGAAGGTCTCGAATCCGGTCGGCTTCCGCCCCTCGAAAGGCACGAAGGCGACCCGGTAGCCTTCCTGGGGAAGGGGGGCTCGATTCCACGAGCCCCGAAACGCCACGAAGGCCCCGCCGCGATAGCGCTCGGGCAGGGATCGACCGCTGTGAAAGAGCAGGGCCATCGGGGCCCAATGTGCGGGAAAAGAGAGGTCGGGCGGGGCCGCGTCCGCGCATCGGCCTCGACGACGCCCGTCCCCTCCGTACTCCGGCGCCAGGACCTTCGTCTCACGGATCCCGTCGTGATAGCAGTAGGGCCAGCCCAGATCGACGCCGGAGTCGACCCGGACCATCTCCTCGGCGGGCAGAGAGGCATTCCGCTCGGCATCGAAGCCCCAGAGAGAGGCGAGGGCGTCCCTTCCGTTGACGACCGCCCAGAGCTCGCCGGATTCCGGATGCACGGCGATCGCCAGGGCGTGGCGGAGGCCGGTGGCGAATCGCTTCTCTTCCTCGTGTGACTGCCCGAGCGTGTCACTCGCATAACGCCAGATTCCGGCCTGCCGGGCCCGCTGGGGACAGGGGTCGAGCCCGGGCGAGCGCGGCGTGCGCTTCTCTTTCTGGCAGGCGTTCGAGGGCGCGCCCACCTCCACGTAGAGGGCTCCGTCGAGGCCGATTGCGATCGCCTTGACCCGGTGCTCCCGCTGCGTCGGGAAGCCCCGGACGAGGACCTCGGGCTCGCTGGCCGGCTCGAGGCGACCTTCGCTCCAGGCACTCCAGGGCCAGCGGACGATCCGGTCGTGGAAGGCGACATGGAGATGGCGAGGGGTCCATGCGATCCCGTGAGCGTCTCCCTCTCCGAAGACCCGGCGCTCGTCCGCGCGACCGTCGCCGTCGCGGTCCCGCAGCGCGATCACTCCGCCCCCCGCTCCGTCTCGCATGCGCCGGGCGGCGAAGAGGTCGCCATTCGGGGCCACGACGAGGTTGCGGACGGCGCCGAGATCGCGGGCGACCTCCAGCGCACAGAAGCCCTCGGGCAGTCGCAGCCCGGCGTCGCGCGGATCGCAGCGAGGGGCCGCGCCGCCCTCCCGGGCGAGGCCCGGGGCGGCGAGGACGAGCAGGGCGAGCGCGCCGACCCGAGCGACCTTTCGAGCCAGTCGAGCCAGTCGAGCCGGTCCCGACGGAGCGACCGCTCCGGCTGGAGCCAGCGCTGCGGGATTCCCTGCTCGAGGCGCTGCCGATGCCTCTTCGAGTGTGCGCATGTCTTTCGTTCCTTCGGGTTGCTCGCCGGCCCGGACGGGGCGTCGAGTCGATTCCCATCGGGCCCCGTCCGAGCCTCAGCCGAGCGCGCGATCGAGATTGTAGGCCGCGCTGATCAGCGCCAGATGCGTGAAGGCCTGCGGGAAATTTCCGAGGGCCTCGCCGCAGGGCCCGGTCTGCTCGGCGTAGAGCCCGAGATGATTCGAGTAGCTGAGCATCTGCTCGAAGAGCAGTCGGGCCCGGTCGAGTCGCGGCCGGTCGACGTGTCCCGCCCGGGTCAGCGCCTCGACGAGCCAGAAGGTGCACATGTTGAAGCTCCCCTCCCGGCCTTCGATCTCGTCGTCGATCGCCTCCGGGACATAGCGGTAGACGAGCCCGCTCTCCATCAGCCCTCCTTCGCGGGGAGATCTCTGGATGGCGTCGAGCGTCGACAGCATGCGCGGATCGTTCGGTGATACGAAGAAGACGAGCGGCATGATCAGGCTCGAGGCGTCCAGATGCTCGCCATCGTAGGCCTGGACGAAGGTCTCGCGCTTCGCATCCCAGCCATGCTCCATCACGTCCTCGTAGATCCGGTCGCGGAGGGCCTCCCAGCGCCGCCGGTCGGCGGGAAAGGAGCGCTTCTCGGCGAGCCGCAGGGCGCGATCGACCGCGACCCAGCACATCACCTTCGAGTAGACGAAGGGACGCCGCCCGCTCCGGACCTCCCAGATGCCCTCGTCGTCGCGCTGCCAGTTCTCCTCGATCCAATCGATCAGACGCCGGAGCTCCGTCCAGAATCCGTAGGAGATGGCGGTCCCGTATTTGTTGAAGAGATAGACGGAGTCCAGGAGAGCGCCGGTCGTGTCGAGCTGGAGCTGCTCGTACGCGTCGTTGCCGATCCGCACGGGCCGTGATCCCCGATATCCCTCGAGATGGTCGAGGGTCTCCTCGGGCAGGTGATGACGGCCATCGATGCCGTAGGCGATCCGCAAGGAGTTGCCTTCCTCGAGCTCGTGGCAGCGCGCCTCGATCCACTCCATGAAGCGAGCGGCCTCCTCGGTGAAGCCGATCCGAAGCAGGCCATAGAGTGTGAAGGCGGCATCACGGATCCAGGTATAGCGATAGTCCCAGTTGCGAGCGCCACCGATGGATTCGGGCAGGCTGGTCGTGGGGGCCGCGACGATGGCGCCGGTGGGCTCGTAGGTCAGGAGCTTCAGCACCAGCGCCGAGCGGCGCACCTGCTCCCGCCATCGCCCCGTGTAGGTGCAGCTCGACAGCCAGCTTCGCCAATAGTCGACGGTCGCCTCGAAGAGCCATTCGACCCGTTCCGGATCGGCCCAGGGCTCGCAGAGCTGCTCGCCCTCGAGCCCCTGCAGCACGAAGGCGACGCTCTCTCCCTCCTCGAGCACGACCTCCGATCGCACGCCCGGGCCGGATCGCTCGAGCGAGGCCGGAGTGGCCAGGGCCAGGTTGCAGGCGTCGGAGCGGAAGATCGCTCCGTGTTCGCCGATCTCCGTCTCGTGGCCGGCGCGGCCATAGTCGAATCGCGGTTGGCAGTCGACCTCGAAGCGGAGCTTGCCTCGGACGACGTGGAGCTGGCGGACGAGGGACGACCGGGCCTCGTCCCGGCTCGAGATCGGCATGAAGTCGAAGAGCTCTCCCATCCCCTCGTTGCACAGGAAGCGCGTGACGAGCACGTTCGTATCGGGCCAGTACCACTGCTTGTGCCGGCCCACGTCGTGCCGGGGGGCGATCCGGAAATGTCCTCCGCGTTCGGGGTCGAGCAGAGCCCCGAAGACGCTCGGCGAATCGAAGTGGGGATAGCAGAGCCAGTCGATGGAGCCTTCCATGCCGACCAGGGCAGACGTGCGCATGTCGCCCACGATGCCGTGATCCTCGATCGGGGTCCTTCTCATCGCTCCTCCCGTGATTCGTCGTCGATCTCTCGCTGGATCGATTCGAAGGTCCAGCCTCGCAGCGCCTCGAGGACGCGGCGGGTCGCGCGATCGAAGGCCGCGATCACCGCCTCGACCTCGCTCCGCTCGATGGGCTCCCGCGCCTCGAGGCGGGTCGTCCGGAGGAGCCGTGTCGGAGACCGCTCGAGCAGTCGCGCGCCGATCGCCACCTCGACGGATTCGAGCCCGCCCTCTCCCTCGGATACGTGGAAGGCGAGGATTCGTGTGGACAGCAGATGGCCTCGGGACAGGCCCAGCGACTCCCCGGTCGCGTGAAGCGGGTCCGAGTCGAGCGTCGCGATCAGCAGATCGTGGAGCAGCGCGGGCGCCGGGCTCGTCCAGCGCGCCCCGGCGAGCGCGCGGATCTCTCCGCTCCGCGAGCGAACGACGATGCGCGCGTCTTCGAGGCTGGCGCGGGCCGTCGGACGCTCGACGAGCACGAGTCCGCCGGGCGCCTCGGCGAGCGCCTCGTTCTCGTCGTCGTCGGCGGGAGCCGAGAGCTCGTAGCGCGCCGAGGGCGGGCCCTGCTCGGGGAGCTCGACGAGGGCGGGGGAGCAGCCGAAGCCGATGAGGCTCGCGAGAGACACGACTGACACGACGAGACGGAGATCGAGGCGGGGCTTCGTGAGTCGAAGGGTCATGGCAGCTGGACCTCCCGGACGGACTCGTCTCCGAGCAGGAATCGCGCCGGAGACGACTCGAGCCGCTCTGCAATGGACGCGGCTCGATCGACGACCGCGCCGAGATCGCGGGTGGTGGCGGTCAGCCCGGGGATCAGCCGATCGTTCAGGCTGCGATCGAGCTCTCGCACGGCCTCGCGCGTCTCGTCGGTGAGGGGAGAGAGGTCGTCCTCGATCCAATCGAGCAGCCCCCTGGCGGCAGCGTCGATCGAGCGGGCGGCGTCCCGGGTCGCGCTTCCGATCCGCTCGATCTCGGCCCGGGCGGCGTCGAGGTCGTCCGTCTGCTCCGACAGGTCGCCGGTGATCTTCTCGATGCGCTGGAGCGAACGGGTCAGCGCGACGCGGTTCTTCTCGTCCACCATTCTCGAGACGCGTTCGACGAGCAGCGTGCTCTGGGTCACGAAGTCCGGCGCGCCGCCGACGAGCCGCTGCATCGGCGAAGGTCTCGAGGGGATCACCGGCAAGCGCTCGTCCCGATCGGCCGTGATCGGGGGGCCGGGATCCCGACCGCTCCGGATCTGGAGATAGGACGTGCCGGTGATGCCCTGAGGCAGGATCACGGCATGGGCCCCCTCGCGGATGGGCGTCTCGGCCGAGACCTCGATCGTCACCTGGATCCGGGTGGGCTCCTCCTCGTCGATCCGGGTCTCCACGACCCGCCCCACGCGCACGCCGTTGAAACGGACGGGCGAGTCCACGTCGAGACCCGCCGGCATGTCCTCGAAGAAGAGGTTGTAGCGCTGCTGTGGCTCACCGAAGGAGGGATCGGCGAGCCACAGCGTCACGACGACGAGGATCGCGGCGGCTCCGATCGTGACGAGACCGACGATCACGTAGGGTGCGCGGATCTCCATTTCGTTCTGCCTCCTCTCTTCTCGCCCTGGCGGCTTCTCACTCTGGCGGGCGCTGCCCGCGCCCCGGCGCGCTCCGCCTCGGAAAGGGACTCAGTCTCTCGCCTGCATGGCGCTCCGGCCGCGGGGGCCCTCGAAGCATTCGCGAATCCAGGGATGAGACGATCGGCGGATCTCCTCGAGCGTCCCGGTCGTCTCGATCCGGCCGTCGATCAGGATGGCGATCCGGTCCGCGAGCTCCACGACGCTGTCGAGATCGTGCGTGACCATGAAGACGGTGAGTCCGAGGGCGTGCCGAAGGCGATCGATGAGCTCGTCGAGCGCAGCGGCGCTCACGGGATCGAGGCCGGAGGTGGGCTCGTCGAGGAAGAGGAGCTCGGGGCTCGCCGCGATGGCGCGCGCGATGCTCGCCCGCTTGCGCATGCCGCCGGAGAGGCTCGCCGGACGCTTGCCGAAGTCGCGGCTCGAGAGCCCGACCATCCGGAGCCGGAGGAGCGCCAGCTCGCGGTAGAGCGTCTCCGGCAGGTCGAGCTCTTCTCGAAGCGGCGTCTCGACGTTCTCCGCGACCGTGAGCGAGGTGAAGAGGGCACCGTGCTGGAAGGCGACTCCCCAGCGCCGCCGCAGGTCTCTTCGTGCGTCTTCGGCGCCTTCCGTCGGGTCCACGCCGAGCACCTCGACCCGACCCCGCCGCGGATGAATCAGCCCCAGCAGCGTCTTCAGCAGGACCGACTTCCCGGAGCCCGAGGCGCCGACCAGCGCCAGGATCTCGCCTCGACGCACCTCGAGATCGAGCCGGTCGAGGATCGTGCTCCCCTCGATGGCGACCTCGACGCCTTCGACGCGGATCGGCGCGTCGATGCGCTCGTGCGTCGTCGCCTTCATATGCCCATCTCGGCGAAGTAGATGGAGAAGAGCGCGTCCATCACGATGACG
>CAYXLY010000032.1:0-17283 GCA_964466005.1 uncultured Spirochaetaceae bacterium
AGACCCAGTTGTCGTTGAACTTGTAGCCGACGTAGAGCACCTGCCGGAGTCCGTCGAAGATGTCGTTCTCGTCATCGTCGCCCTTGTCCTCGAATCGACGCAGGCGGATCTCGCCGTAGCCGCCGATCGAGAGGCCCCGGTCCCGCTTGTAGACCTTGGAGGCCGCCGGGCCGAGACCGCTGAAGCTCTCGAGGGCGAGCTCCTCCGGGACGGCGATGATCGACTCGAGGCGACCGAGCTCCTCGGCGAGAATCCCCACCTTCTCCTCGAGCTCTTCGATCCGCTCGTCGTCGCTTCCCGAGCCCCGCGTCTCCGACCCGGCCGGGCCTTCCCGGTCGGACGCGGACGGGGCCTGAGCCATGACCTCCGAAGCGGGCGCCATCCCGCACAGAAGAGCCATCGTTCCAGCAGCGACCCACGTCTGGACCGGTCGCGCTCGCCATTGCCTGGGCGCCATGAATTCCCTCTCCTCCAGATTTTCGAAGCGGGCTGGTCCGATTCGAAAATGAAAATCGTTTTCAAGCGATCCGGGTGTTTAACGAAAGCGGTTTTCAGTTGCAATCTCTCTTCACGAGACGGAAACAGGGGTAAAAAGCCCCGAACCGGGTCGAAAGGCGGCAATCCAGCGGCGACGAGCGGACAACTCCTCAACTTTGAGCGGCAGCTTCCGTTAACCCCCGAGAGCTGCAGTGTGCCTGGAAGGCACACTGCGAGCACCCCAAGGGGGTCGGGAGCATCGACGTGTCGACCTGGTTCGCAAAGAGGCGCCGGCGAGGGTCCGCCGGGACGATGCGGGTCGGCCTGTCGCTCGAGGCAGGCGTGCTGAGCCTCGTGGCCTGTCGATGGAGCGACGGGGAGACGCCGCGCATCGTCGCCTGGAGCACGGCGCCGCTCGACGCGCCCGAAGACCTGCCCGGCGCGGTTCAGGCCTTCGTGGAGGAGCACGGGCTCCGCGGTCAGCCCTGTCGCTGCACCCTCTCGCCCGACGACTACAGCCTCCGGCTGATCGAGCGGCCGACGAACGTGCCCGACGACGAGCTGGTCGACGCGACGCGCTGGCTGATTCGGGATCTCGTCGAGTTCGACGTCGACGAGGCCCAGCTCGCCATCATCACCGTCCCCGAACGGAGTGCGCGCGCCCGTCCGCCCCGAATGTTCGTGGTGGCCGCGCGTCCGGAGCCGATCGCGCGCCTCGTCCACGCGATCCGGGACGCTGGAATGGAGCTTCACGGGATCGACATCGTGGAGAGCGCGATGCTCTCGCTCGAGTCCCATCTTCCCGAGGTCGGCGGCGGAAGCGCGGTCCTGCGGACTCACGACAAGGCGAGCGTGCTCACGCTCGCGCACGAGGGTCGACTCCATCTCGCACGGAACCTGTCGGTCCACGACGAGGCTCTCGAGGCGGCCTCGGTCGCCGCTCTCGACGGCGAGGCCTCGGCCCGGACCGAGGTCATGCAGCTCCTCGACCCGTTGATCCTCGAGATCCAACGCTCCCTCGACTATTACGAGAGCGAGTACGGACAGAACCCTCCGACCCGTCTCACCCTGCTCCCGGGCTCGGTAGACGCGGCTCCGCTGATCGCGTTCCTCTCGGAGGCCCTGCGTCCGCTATCCGTCGAGCGCTTCGAGCTCGATCGCTGGCTGGACGTCGAGGACCCGCCTCGGGCGGGTCTCCATTCCAGGCTCACGATCGCAGCCGGATCGGCGCTCTCCGACGGGGCGCTGATCGGAGACGCCTTGCTACCGACGGGTCTTCGGCTCCGCAGCGAGAGCTTCGGCCTCGCTGCGGTCCTGCGGATCGCAGCCGCCGTCGCCGTCTTCTCGTGCGGACACTTCGCGCTCGAGTCCGACCGACTCGCCTCGGAGCGGGAGCTGCTCGGCCGCCTCGAGGCGGAGCGCGGCGCCGTCGAGAGTCGGATCGTCGGCAGCCGCGCCCTCCGAATGGAGGGATCCGACGGCGTCGATCCCGCTGCCGAGATCGAAGCCCTTCGTGCGCGTCGCGCTGCTCGGCTCCGGATCCTCCGTGACATCGGGAACGACGGCTCCGCCTCCGCGAGCCCCTTCTCGAGCCTGCTCGACGGGCTGGCCAGACAGGACATCGATGAGGTCTGGCTCGAGCGGATCGAGCTGAGCGAGGGAGGAAACACTCTGACGCTCCACGGGCGCACGCTTCGCGCCGAGGACGTCCCCCGATTCCTTCGAGGGCTGGGCAACGAGCCGGGCTTCGCCGATCGACGCTTCCGCACCCTGGAGATCGAACGACCCGACGACGGCGGCCCCGGCCTGGCCTTCCGCCTGGCGACCCACGAGTCCGAGGCGTCCTCCGGAGGCTCCGAACGATGAAGGCCCTTCTCGAGTCGATCTCGAGCCGCTTCACGCTCTACGACGATGCCTTTCGCGGTCATTCGCTGCGCGAGCGCGTGCTGATCGGCGCGATGGCCGGGGGCCTCGCGTTCCTCGCCATGGACGCCCTGATGCTCCGGAGCGTCGGCGAGGCGCGCGAGCAGGTCGCCCTCCGCATCGAGCGGACCCAGGAGCGGATCGAGTCCCTTCGTCAGGCGACGACGGCCGAGCTGAGCGCGCCCGCCTCCGAGGAGGCGCGGCGAGCCGCAGAAGAGTCGCGCCGGCTGCGCCTCCAGATCGCACGGATCGAGGAGCAGACGCGCTCCCGCCTGACGAGCCTCGTCCCTCCACGCCAGATCCTCCCCCTGCTCGAGACGCTCCTCGCGGAGAGCCGCGGACTCCGTCTCCTGAGCCTCCAGAGTCGGCCGCCCGCTCGCATCGGAGCGCAGAGCCCCGGCGAGGACGAGGGTGAGCCGGAGGTCCTCGGCACCCGCCTCTACCGTCACGGGTTCCAGATGGAGATCGAAGGCAGCTTCGCGGCGACGCTGGAGTATCTCCGGCGTGTCGAGAGCTCCCGCTGGAGCCTGCTCTGGGATCGGCTCGACTATCGCGTCGAGCGCCATCCGACTGCCCGCATCACGATCGAGCTCCAGACGATCAGCGAAGAGGAGGAGTGGATCGGTGTCTAGTCCGAGACGGAACCCCGAGAGACGAGTAAGGGAGCGGCTCGTCGCCGGCCTGATGGTGCTCGGTCTCTGGCTGCCTCCGACCGGAGTCGCGATGGCGGAGGACTCCGCCGATCCGACTCGACCGCCGCGCATCCTTCCGACGGCTCCCGACCGGACGGACGCCGACGAGGACACCGGGCTTCGGCTGCACGGCGTCTTCGGCTCGGACGGACAGCGGGTCGCCCTCATCAACGCCCGACGCGTTCGCGAGCAGGATCGGATCGGATCGGCGCGGATCCTGCGGATCGAACGCGACGCCGTCCATCTGCAGCGCGGGAGCGAGACGCTCGTGCTCGAGCTGGCTCCCCCCGACATCAAGCGGGAGCCGGGAAGGGAGGAATCGCCATGAGAGCCGGCTGCCTCTCAGGCGAGCTCGCGCTCGCAACGGCGCTCGCGGCGGGCGTCTCGCTCCTCGGCTGTGCCGGAGCGAGGTCGCCGGATGATCTTCCGGCGGAGGCCGCGATCACGACCGCCGAGGACGCACTCCCCGCGCGAACGATGCCGCCTCGGGAGGTGGCCGATACCCTGATTCCCCGAATCGACCTGGGTCTCGCCGAGGACGTGGAACGTGCGGAGCCCCGTTTCGACGTGACCGTCGACCGGGCTCCTGCGCGCGACTTCTTCATGGGGCTGATCGAAGGCACGCCCTACAACCTCGCCCTCGCGCCCGGCGTCGAGGGCGAGATCTCCCTCTCGCTCCGAGACGTCACCGTCGAGGAGGTCCTCGACACGGTCCGTCAGGCCTATGGGTTCGGATTCGAGCGGACACGAACCGGCTTCCTCGTGCTCCCGGCAGGAATGCGCACGAGCGTCTTCCGCGTGGACTACCTGAACCTGGAACGCACCGGCTCTTCGGAGACTCGGGTCAGCTCGGGACAGATCTCCGATCAGATCAACGGCAGCGGGACGAACCTGGTCGCCCGCGCTTCGAACGGCATGGACGCGATCGGCGGAGGAGGCGGCTCCGACGCGCTCGCCGGAAGTCGGATCCAGACGCGCAGCAAGACGGATCTCTGGAACGAGATCCTGACCTCGATCGAAGCGATCGTGGGAGACACGCCGGGACGGTCGGTCGTCGGGAGTCCCAACGCGAGTCTGGTGGTCGTTCGCGCGATGCCCTCGGAGCTGGAGAAGGTCGAGCGCTACCTGCGCTCCGCCGAAGCCAGCCTGAATCGCGTCGTGATCCTGGAGGCCAAGATCCTGGAGGTCACGCTCGACGAGGGCTTCCAATCGGGCATCAACTGGGCCGCTCTGCAATCCGTCGACGGCACCACCGGCGCCATCGGTCAGTCCGGCGGCGGGACCGTGAACCAGACCGGCTTCTCCAGCAGCCGCGGAGAGTCGCAGAACCTGGGGCCACCCCTCGAAGATCTCTTTCTCGGCGGCATGAGCAGCGCGTTCGGAGGCGTCTTCTCGCTGGCGATCACCGCCGACAAGTTCAGCGCCTTCATCGAGCTGCTCGAGACGCAGGGCGAGGTCCGGACCCTCTCGAACCCGCGCATCTCGACCGTCAACAACCAGAAGGCGGTCATCAAGGTCGGCAGCGACGAGTTCTTCGTGACCGACATCTCGACGACGACGGTCACCGGCACCGCCACGACCTCGAGCCCGAACGTGACGCTCACGCCCTTCTTCTCGGGAATCGCGCTCGACGTGACGCCGCAGATCAGCGAGTCGAACGACGTCATCCTCCACGTCCACCCCGCCGTCACCGAGGTCATCGATCAGACGAAGAGCTTCACGATCCAGGACCAGCGCCAGGAGCTCCCGACCGCGCTCTCGAGCATCCGGGAGTCCGACAGCATCGTGCGCGCGAAGAGCGGTCAGATCGTCGTGATCGGAGGACTGATCCAGAACACCGAGCAGGACCAGACCTTCGGCATTCCCTGGCTGAGTCGTATTCCCTGGCTCGGTCGCCTCTTCTCCCACTCGAACGTCGCCAGTCGCCGCACGGAGCTGGTCATCCTTCTGCGACCGGTCGTCGTCGAAGAGGACACCTGGGGACGCCAGCTGAGAGCGACCTCGACTCGCATGGAGGAGACCTTCGGTTCCGGCTCCGTCTCGAGCCAGACCGACCGTCTCGAGGGATGGCTTCCTCCCACTCCTCCGGCCAGTCGCTGAAACGAGAACCCTGGAGAGGTCGAGCACATGTACCTTCAGCATTTCGGACTTCGACGCCTGCCCTTCGAGACCACCGCGAACGGAACGCTCTGGGTCGACCTCCCGACCCATCGCGAAGCGACCAACGCGGTGCTCTTCGGGCTGCGCTCCGGCGAGGGCTTCGTGAAGGTGGTGGGAGAGGTCGGAACGGGCAAGACGGCGCTGTGCCGAAACCTCCTCCGACACCTCGACGACGACGTCCTCCCGCTCCATCTCCCGAATCCCGCCCATCGCCCGCTCGACCTGCTGAGATCGGTCTCCGACGAGCTGGGGATCCCTGCCGCCTCGGGAGCCGGCCTCTTCGAGCTCCAGAAGTACATTCGCGAGGTCCTCGTCGACGTCGCCCGCGAAGGCAGACGGACCTGCGTCCTGGTGGACGAGGCGCAGACGATGCCGCGACCGACGCTCGAGCAGCTGCGGCTGCTCTCCAACCTCGAGAACGATCACGGAAGGCTGCTCCAGGTCGTTCTCTTCGCCCAGCCCGAGCTCGACGAGAGCCTCGCGCATCACGATCTGAGGCAGCTCCAACAGCGCATTGCCTTCTCCGCCCGGCTCACGCCCCTCGATCGCGAGGACTGCCGTCTCTACATCCGTCGACGCCTGATCCAGTGCGGCGCCCGGGCTCGTGCGATCTTCACGCCGAACGCGCTCGACCGGATACAGCGACGGAGCGGCGGGATCCCGCGCCTGATCAACGTGCTCTCGCACAAGAGCCTGCTCGCCGCCTTCGCCGACGGGGACTTCCTCGTGGATCGGGCTCACGTGGACCGAGCGGCTCGAGACACGGACGGCCTGGGAAGATGGCGCAGACTCCTCCTTCCGGTCCGCTCGTCGAGCCGCGCCGGAGCCGGACGCTGGCGAAGGCCGTTCGCGGGGGGCGTGCGACATCGATGAGCCTGATCAACGAGCTGCTGATCGCGGTGGATCGCCGGTCCGGAGAAGGTCTCGAGTCTCGTGACCGGACGCTGGACGGACTCGCTCCCGTCCGCCCCGCCCCGCCCGGAGCGAGCCGATGGAGAGTCGCAGGAATCGCGACCGGGGCCGTCTCGGCGGTCGCGCTCGGACTCTCACTCGGCCTCGCCCTCGGGTTCCCGTTCGGAGCCGGGCGCCACGCTTCCCGTGCTCGAGACGTCGACGCGTCCGCCTCGAGTCTTCCGCGGGTGGCCGCTCCACCGACGCCTCCGGCGACGCCCATCACCGAGCTCTCGATCGAGCGCGCCGTCGCCATCCGCTCGTTGAGCCTCGCCCGGGAAGACGGTCGGACACGGCTCCGCATCCAGGCCGACGAGCGCGTTCCCTATCGCATCGACGGGCTGGAGCAGGGATCGTCTCTCGAGATCCGGCTGGAGTCGACCGTCCTGAGAGCTCCTCCGACGTCTCTCGATCTCCTCGACTCACCGATCCGATCCCTCCAGATGCAGAGCGGCGACGGCGGTGTCAGTCTGCGTCTCCTCCTGGATCCGGAGATCCGCGTCCAGAGTCGATGGGAGCGCAGCCCGAGCACGGCGACCCTGGTCGTCGACCTCCAGAGCCCGTCCGTCGCGGTCGCTGCGCCCCCTGCGTCCCGCGACCTCGGCGAGGCGAAGGTCTCAGCGATCTCCAGCGACCCCGAGACGCCGCCCTCCGTCCGCATCCATCGTTCCGCGCACGACCACGAGCGCCGCGACCGCGAGCTCGCCCGGAAGGGAGCACGAGGCCTCCTCCAGACGGCTCGCCGAGCCCGGGAAGAGGGAAAGGGCAGCCAGGCGCGCGAGCTCTATCGCGCGGCTCTCGCCGAGCCGCTCCAGAGCCGGGATCGACGGCAGGGCATCCGCGAGCTGGCCGCACTCCTGGTCGAGGCCGACGAGCCCGACGAGGCGCTGGAGCTGCTGCGCGTCGAGAGACTCGATACGCCTCACGACTCCGCGCTCGTGATGCTTCAGGCCCAGCTCCTGGCCGCGAAGGGCGATCGCGTCGGTGCCGTGCGAGCCCTCGATGACGCCGCGCTCCCCCTCGCCGAGGCGCCGGAGGTCCACGCCCTGGCGGCCGCCTATGCGCAGCAGGAGGGGAAGCACGCCGATGCGATCACGCGCTACGAGCGGATCGTGCGTCGTTTCCCGGAAGAAGCGCGGGGCTGGACGGGTCTCGGAATCTCGCTCGAGGCAGAGGGAAGACCGCGCGAGGCACTCGACGTCTACCGGATCGCGATGCAGGTCGGCGAGCTGCCGGATCCCACCCGGCGATGGGTCTCCGAGCGGGTCGAATCGCTGGCCGAGGAGGGCTGATCCCATGGCCCGCAGGAAGATCCGGATCGGCGAGCTGCTCGTCGACAACCACGTCATCTCGGAGGCGCAGCTCCAGAGCGCCCTCGCCGAGCAGAAGAAGAGCGGTCTCAAGCTGGGACGACAGCTGATCGAGGCCGGCTACGTCGACGAGGATCGCTTTCTCGACTTCCTCTCGCGCCAGCTCGACATCCCCAACGTCGATCTCGCTCGATACGAGACCCGCCCGCAGCTCGTGGAGCTGCTGCCCGAGACCTATGCCCGACGCTTCCGAGCCATCGTCCTCGACGTGAAGGACGGCGTCGCGCTCGTGGGAATGGCCGACCCCACGAACATCTTCGCGATGGACGAGATCGAGCGGCTGCTGAAGATGTCCCTGTCTCCGGCGGTCGTGCGAGAGTCGGAGCTGCTCGCGGCGATCGATCGCAACTACCGGCGGACCGACGAGATCCACAGCCTGGCCGAGGAGCTCGGCGAGGAGCTCCACTCCAGCGACTTCGATCTCTCCCAGCTCGAGGCGAAGGTCGAGGAGAGCGAGGCCGCGGTCGTCCGCCTGCTGAAGTCGATCTTCGAGGACGCGATTCAGGTCGGCACCTCGGACATCCACATCGAGCCCGACGAGACGTGTCTCCGCATCCGGCAACGGATCGACGGCGTCCTCCACGAGCAGGTCATGAAGGAGATCCGGATCGCCTCGGCCCTGGTCCTGCGTCTCAAGCTGATGTCCGGGCTGAACATCTCGGAGCGGAGACTGCCCCAGGACGGCCGCTTCAACATCCGCGTGAAGGGGCGCAGCATCGACGTCCGCGTCTCCACGATGCCGGTCCAGTGGGGGGAGTCCGTCGTGATGCGCCTGCTCGATCAGAGCGAGGAGTCGCTCGGACTCGACCATATCGGCATGCCGGGTCGCATCCTCAGGCGCTTCCGACACCATATCCGCCAGCCCCACGGCCTGATTCTCGTGACCGGCCCGACGGGCAGTGGCAAGACCACGACCCTCTATGGCGCGCTCGCCGAGCTCAACGAAGCGACCAAGAAGATCATCTCGGTCGAAGACCCCGTGGAGTACCGCATGCCGCGGATCCAGCAGGTCCAGGTCAACGCGCGGATCGGGCTGAGCTTCGCGTCGGTCCTGCGATCCGCCCTGCGCCAGGATCCGGACATCGTGATGATCGGCGAGATGCGCGACCAGGAGACCGCGGAGATCGCCCTTCGATCGGCCATGACCGGTCACCTCGTCTTCTCGACCCTCCATACCAACAACGCGGCGGCCAGCGCCGCGAGGCTCCTCGACATGGGAGCCGAGGGCTTCCTCGTGGCGACCGCCCTGGGCGCCGTGCTCGCGCAGCGCCTGATTCGCGAGATCTGTCGCTCGTGCGCGGAGCCCTTCAAGCCGTCGCCGCAGCAGAAGATGTGGCTGCGCGCGAACGCGGGCGAGAGTGCGGAGTTTCTCGACTTCCTCAAGGGACGAGGCTGCCCCCGCTGCAACGGCACGGGCTACAAGGGGCGCACCGGCGTCTACGAGCTGCTCGAGATCGACGAGGCGATGGCAGACGCCCTGCGACGCGACGACACGCAGGCCTACATCGAGGCGGCGGCGAGGACCCAGGGCTTCCGGCCGCTCTCCATCTGTGCCCTCGAGTACGCCTCGAAGGGAATGACGACGCTCGAGGAGGTGCTCCGCATCGCCGGCGAGCAGGAAGACACCCACGGCCCCGCGGCGCTCTCCTCCCCCGCCGCGACGTCGAGCTGAGCGAGGCGATGGCTCTCTTCGAGTACGACGGGCGCACGGCTTCCGGAGACGCCATTCGCGGCCGGATGGAGTCGGCCTCGGCCATCGGGGTCGCCACCGAACTGAGCGCCAAGGGCATCATTCCGCTCCGGATCACCGTCTCGAAGACCCGGGAGATCCAGGCCCTCGTCGATCTGCGTCGCTGGTGGCATCGGCAGCAGATCTCGCTCGTCGACACGATCATGTTCTGTCGCCAGATGGCGACCCTGACACGCTCGGGCGTCCCCATCACCCGGGCGTTGCGAGGCCTCTCCGAGACGCTGCGCAATCCCGAGCTCCAGCGGGTGCTCGGTGAGGTGGCCGACGACCTCGAGAAGGGCTTCGAGCTGGCGAATGCCCTCCAGCGCCATCCGGCCATCTTCTCCAACCTCTTCATCGCGGTCGTGCACATCGGCGAGACGTCGGGACGCCTGGAAGAGTCCTTCGAGCAGCTCCACGGCTACCTCTCCCTCGAGCACGAGACGCGCAAGCGCATCCAGAGCGCCCTGCGGTATCCGACGCTCGTGCTCGCCTCGATCTTCATCGCCATCGCCGTGATCAACGTCTTCGTCATTCCTCCCTTCGCCAAGCTCTTCGCGAGCTTTGGCGCCGATCTCCCGCTCGCGACGCGGGTCCTGATCACGACCTCGAAGCTCTCGAGCGACCATTGGCACGTCGGACTCGCGTCGATCGCGATCGCGACCTGGCTCGTGCGCAGGGCCTCGAGCAGCCCGGCCGGGCGCCTCTGGTGGCATCGGGTCCAGCTTCGCATTCCCCTGATCGGCTCGATCCTCGAGCGAGCGCTGCTCGCGCGGTTCTGTCGCACGCTCGCCATCACGCTGGGCTCGGGCCTGCCGATCACGCGCTGCCTCTCGATCGCCTCGCGCGCCGTCGACAACGACCACGTGGGCGCCCGGATCCTGAAGATGCGCGAAGAGATCGAGGCGGGCGACACGCTTCCCGCCGCCGCGTACTCGAGCCGGCTCTTCACGCCCCTCGTGCTCCAGATGCTCTCGGTCGGGGAGGAGACCGGAGCGGTGGAGAACACGCTCGGGGAGGTCGCCGGCTACTACGAGCGCGAGGTCGACTACGACCTCAAGCAGCTCGGCGACGCGATCGAGCCGATCATGATCGTCTTCGTCGGCGCGCTCGTCCTCTGCCTGGCGCTCGGGGTCTACCTCCCGATGTGGGAGATGGCCTCGGCGGCCAAGGGATGATCTCCGCAGGAACCTCGACCTCGACGTCCGGTGATTCCCGGATTCGGACGTCCCGAAGACCCGGACCCGGCTCATCCGCGTCAAGCTCCACGAGCCCGCGACCGAAATGCGGATCGGAGGCAACGCACCATGAGTAGATCTTCAGGCTTCACGATCATCGAGCTCGTCGTCGTGATCGTCATCATCGGCATCCTCGCGGCGACCGCACTGCCGCGCTTCGTGGATCTCACCGGAGACGCCCATAGCGCCTCGGTCCGTGCGATGGGCGGAGCCCTCGGGAGCGGCGTGAACCTCGCTCACGCATCCTGGCTCGCACAGGGCGCGAATGCCTCGGTGAACTCCGCGAGCCTCGAAGGCGGAGTCATCGTCGGCCTGAGCAACACCGGATGGCCGGAGAACGACCAGTCGGCCGGCGGCGACGACACCGTGACCGCCGTCGAGTGCATCCAGGTCTGGAACTCGATCCTCCAGAGCCCGCCCGCCGCGGCCACGGACACCTCGGGCGAGTACCAGGTCACTGCGGCCTCCCCGATCTGCACCTTCACGCTGAACGCCGCCGCGGGTCGTTCGATCGCCTACGACGTGAGCACCGGAGCGGTCGCCGTCACCGTTCCCTGAGCGCTCGGCTCCCGACCTCCCGGCATGACTCTAGAGGCCATCTCATCAATCCCGACCGAGCGAGGCGCGTGCCTCTCCAGGGGAAGCGAGTGCCTATCGATGGGAAGAGAGGCCCCGGGGTCGAGGCGCGAGATCGGAGTCGTCGTCCGACATGGGACGACCCTGCCCCCGCGACGGCGTCCGGCCTCCCCTCGAATCGAGGGGGCTTCACGATCGTCGAGGCAGTGGTCCTGATCTCGATCCTCGGCATCCTGGGGGCCGTCGCCGCGCCGCGATTCCTGACCGTCTCGGAGTTCGACGCGATCCAGGCCCATCGGGAGGCCTTGAGCGATCTCCGCTTCGCACAACGGGTGGCCGCGCGGTCGGGCTGTTCCGTTCGGATCGACTTCGACCCCGACGGGTACGCGTTGACCCGTCGCAGCGGCTGCCGGTCGGGCAGCTTCGACGCGCCCCTCGTCGATCCCGTGACGCAGCAGGCGCCTTTCGCCGTCACCCTGCCTGCGGGCGCGAACGTGACCAGCACGGTCGACCCCCTCCTCTTCGATCCTCTCGGCCGCGCCACGACCGCCGCAGGAGCCGTCACGGACGCCACGATCGACCTCGCCGGTCGGCGTCTGCGGGTCGTCGGCGAGACCGGACTCGTTCATGTGCCGTGAGGGCCGTCGAGGCGACCGGCGAGCGGCCGGGTCTCGAGAGCGGAGAGCCGAGGCGGGCCTCAGCCTGATCGAGCTCGTCGTGGCGATCGTCGTCGTGTCGATCGCCCTCGGCGGAACCCTTCTCGTCGTCGACACCGCGGCACGTCGAAGCAGCGACCCGATGCTGGAATGGCAGGCGCTCTCGATCGCGGAGGCCTATCTCGAGGAGGCCCTGCAGAAGAGCTACCGGGATCCCGACGGAGGCGGGCCCTGCGGTCCGAGCGAGCCGTCCCGAAGCCTCTACGACGACGTCTGCGACTACGACGGGCTCGACGAGCTGGGGGCGCGGGACCAGTCGGGGCGCCTCGTGAACGGACTGGAGAGCTATCGGATCCGGATCGAGGTCGACACGGCGGCGAGCCTCGGCGGACTGAGCGGCGCCTCCGAGGTGATGCGCGTCGATGTCACCGTCCGGGATCCGCTCGGACGTCCCGTCCGACTGGCCGGATACCGGACGAGCCCGTGAGATCGGGGAGTCGACGCGACGGTTCACGACGAGCGGGCTTCTCGCTCGTCGAGCTCGTGACGGTGATCGCGGTGGCGGGCGTCCTCACGGTCGGTCTCGCCAACCTGATCCGTCATCCCCTCGAAGGCCATGCGGCCGTCTCGAGGCGAGCCGAGCTGGTCGCCCTGGCGGATCTCGCGCTCGCGAGGATGTCCCGCGACCTGCGACGAGCCCTGCCCAACAGCGTTCGGATCGTCGGGAGCGGGGGCGTCCTCGAGCTCCTCCATACGACCGGCGGCGCACGCTATCGGCTCGATCCGGGCATCAACGATCCGGGCGGCCCCGACGAGCGGGACCACTCGGCCGAGAGCGACTGGCTCTCCTTCGGCGGGGATGCGAGCTGGAACCTGATCGGCCGGCTGCGCGGCTTCGACTTCAGCCATGGGACTCCCCTGGCCTCCGGTACGCGGCTGGCGGTCTTCCCGACGGGCTCCGGAATCTGGAGTGCCGCGGCCCTCGACACGAGCCCGGGCCCGATCACGCCGGCGGAGACCCGGATCACGGTCTTCGACGACGGCGACGAGGATCAGATCCGGCTGGACGCGAGCCACCGGTTCGTCCGGGAGTCGCCGAGCCGCCGGCTCTACGTGGTCGATACGCCCGTCACCTATCTCTGCGACCTTCGGGAGGGCCTCCTCTGGCGGATCTCCGAGTACGCCATCACGCCCGCCCAGCCGGCCGACCTGGGGACGGCGCCGCTCTCGACCGGCCAGACGGCTCGAGTGGCCCATCGCGTCGAACGCTGCCGATTCGAGCATCTGCCCGGTACGGCCACTCGCTCGGGGATCGTCACCCTCGAGATCGCACTCGCTTCGGGAGGCGAACGGGTCCACCTCCTCCATCAGGTCCAGGTCCCGAACGCGCCATGAGACGTCGTCGATCCTCTCGAAGCGAGAGCGGATTCGCTCTGATCGCGGCGCTCGTCCTGCTGGTCCTGCTGAGCAGCATCGGAGCGGTGATGATCCGCCTCTCGGCAATCGAGCAGGCAGGCGCCTCACTCGCGATCCTCGGCGCGCGCGCCGACCAGGCGGCTCGAAGCGGAGTCGAGTGGGCGGTCCACCGGGCAGCCCGGACCGGGAGCTGCCCCTCGGCGACCCTCGAGCTCGACGAGGGCGTCCTGACGGGCTTCCGGGTGATCGTGACCTGTACCGCCTCCACCCATCGGGAGGGGAGTCAGGAGATCACGAGCCTCTCCATCCGTTCACAGGCGAGCTTCGGACCGGCGGGGGGAGCGGATCGAGTCTTCCGGGAGATCCAGGCGGCGGTCGTGCCCTGATTCGGCCCGTGCGGACACGCTCGCGCTATCCTGTCGCCGCATGCCCGCTGCCCGTCGATCTCCGCTCTCCTTCGTGCGCGCGTGCGGCGTTCGAACGCTGCTGCCCTGGCTCGTGATCGGCATCCTCGCCTCCGCTCTGGCTCCGGAGGCGAGCGGCCATGCCCGCAGCGCCTCGTACTCGCGCTGGGAGATCGACGAACGGGGCGCCACGATCACCTTGCGCCTGAAGCGGCTCGAGCTCACTCGACTCGGCCCCGAAGCGTTGCCCCCGGAGACCCCCTCCGATTCGTCGCGCGCGCCGGGCGCCGACGCGAGCGCGCGCGCGCTGCCCCGCCTGCTGGTGCTCCTCGCCGACGGCGAGCCCTGCGCGCTCCCGCAACGCGCCCAGAGACGGCCCGACGAGGTCGGCTGGGTCCGCTACCGGTGGCAGGTCCGCTGCCCTGCGGACGCACGCTCGCTCGTGATCCGGAGCCGGATCCTTCTCGACGTCGCCCCTTCCCATCTCCACTTCGCGCGCGTGCGTCTGGCCGGCGCGTCGGGCCCGATTCGCGAGCAGGTGCTCACCGAAGCGGGCCCGGAGATGATGATCCGATCGGTCGATCCGGAGACGGACGCCCCTTCCGGAGGCAGCCGCCTCGTCGACTATCTCCTGCTCGGCGTCGAGCACATCCTGACCGGTTGGGACCATCTCGCCTTCGTGTTCGGACTCCTGCTGCTGGCGTCGCGCCTGGGCGAGGTCGCCCGACTCGTCACGGGATTCACCGTCGCGCACAGTCTCACGCTCGCGCTCGCGGTGCTCGACTGGGTCGATCCGAGAGAGGCGGCGGTCGAGGCCGTGATCGCCTTCTCGGTCTCGCTCGTGGCGGTCGAGAAGAGCTGGCTGCTCTCGGGACGCCCGCGAGCGATCCCCGCCGCGGTAATCGGGCTGCTGATCGCGCTCGCAGGAGCCGCCGTCCTCGGCCTCTCCTCGCTTCCCCTGCTGAGCCTCCTCGGGCTCGTCCTCTTCGGTGTCTGCTACTTCGCTCTCGCCGAAGAGAGCCGGAGCGACTGGCTCCGCACCTCCCTCACCTTTGCCTTCGGGCTCGTCCACGGCCTGGGCTTCGCCGGCGTGCTCGTCGAGATGGCCCTCCCGAACGAGCGCCTCGTGCCCGCCCTCCTCGGCTTCAACCTCGGCGTCGAGCTCGGTCAGATCGGCGTCGTGCTCCTGCTCTGGCCCCTGATCCATCTGGCGAAGCGACTCGCCTCGAGCTCGCTCACGGCCTGGGCCGCCGAGCTCTCGGCGGCCTCGCTCTGCGGCCTCGGCCTCTACTGGCTCGTCGAGCGCGCCCTGTAGAGGCCATCGCGGCGCAGGCGGTCGCGGCTGCCGACGCGGGTCGCGACTCGGGCCGCGATACGGGCCGATCCTCGCGCAGTCCGCTCTCACCTCGGAGCCCGAGACGGCCGATACGGACGCCATCGTGCGACGGGAAACGAGTGGATCCTGAGACCGAGTCGATCACCGAGGCCGCGCGGACCGCGTCGTCCTGGACCGGAGTCGAGCGCCGCCGGGCGGATCGGCGCAGCGCGCCGACGCGTCCGTGGAGCGGGCTGTGGACGCCGCTCCGGCGCACGACCGGCCGACGCGCGAGCGACCGGGAGGGCTACGTCGACCGCTACACGAGGCAGGACGTGATCCTGCTGCTGACGATCTTCCTCCTCAACGTCGGAGATGCCTTCTTCACGATGATCTGGCTCGGCCGAGGGGGCCGCGAAGCCAATCCCATCATGGATTTCTTCCTCGACATCGGCCCCTGGGCCTTCCTCGCCCAGAAATGTCTGGTCGTCGGTCTCTGGCTCGTGATCCTGGTCGTGCACAAGAACTTCCGCCTCGCGCGCATCGGGCTCTACTCGGCACTGGTCGTCTACGGAGCCCTGATGATCGTCCACTTCGGCATCGTCGCCTTCGGGATCGAGCCCCCGCGACCTCCCGCACAGGAGCAGCGCGGGCCCTCCTCCGCTCTCGAGGGGCCTGCTGTCGAGGGGCCCGCCATCCGCGGGTCTGGATCACGGAGCCTCGGATCACATGGAGAGCCGGCCGATCAGGAAGGGAATGACCGGCTCGACGCGAAGCACCCGCTCGCCGAGCCCGACGGGCTCGAACCCGATTCCGACGAGCCGCTCGACCTCGTGATCGAGAAGACCGCCCTCGGGCCCGACGAAGACCGTCAGCGGCTCGTCGAGAGCGTGCGGGCAGGGCTGCTTCGCGTCGGGATGGGCGAGCAGTCCCCGGCTGCGATCCAGCAGCGGAGGCAGCGCCTCGGCGACCAGCGGCTCGAAATGGCGATGGAGTGAGACCTCGGGCAGCATGGTGTCCCGCGCCTGCTCGAGGCCGAGCAGCAGGCGCTCACGGATCGCGCCCGGCTGGATCACGCGACTCTGCCAGAAGCTGCCCTCGCCCCGCGCCGTCCGCACCACGAGCAGGCGTTCGACACCGAGGCTGGCGATCGTCGAGAGCAGACGACGGAAGACCGGCGGCCGGGGCAAGGCGAGGACGAGCGTCAGCGCGCGCTTGGGCGGTGGCCGGTCGTCGAGCACCACCCGCAGCTCGAGCACTTCGGGATCGAGTCTCCGGACCGAGGCGCTGCCCATCCGCCCGCCCACGACGCCCACCCGGAGCGTGTCGCCGGGAGCCACTCGCAGGATCTCCTCGGCATGCCGACGTCGACGGCCTTCGATCCGCACGGAGTCGGTCCCCGAGGCGATCTCCTCCGGCTCGAGGAGCAGACAGTTCATCCTCTCGACTCCCCGTCCCCCGAGAGCGTGCCGCCATCGGGGAACGCACCGCTGGGACTGCTACGTTCTGCGGAGTGAGCGAATCCGAAGCCTACGAGACCCATTCCGAGGCAGAGACCCACGGTGTCCGCGTGAAGGTGCGCGCTCGTTACTCCGCCGAGCACAGCAATCCCTCCGCCAGCCGCTGGCTCTTCCTCTACACGATCCGCATCGTGAACGAAGGCGAGACACCCGTCCAGCTGCTGAACCGTCACTGGACGATCGTCGACGCCACGGGTCATACGGAGGAGGTGCACGGTCCGGGCGTCGTCGGAGAGCAGCCCCTGATCGAGCCCGGTCATGGATTCGAGTACACCTCCGGCTGCCCGCTCGCCACCCCCTTCGGCTCGATGGCCGGCAGCTTCGAGATGCAGCGCGCCGATGGGACGCAGTTCGAGGCCGAGGTCGGACTCTTCGAGCTCGTCCAGCCCGGCTCTATCCACTGACGACGCCGAGTCGGGCCAGCAGCACCGGCAGATCCATCAGATCCTCGAGCGCGAAGTCGGGACGCGTGCCGGAGAAGTCGGCCAGCTCCGCCTCGGGATCGGCCACCCGTCGGGTCAGCCAGACCGTTCGCATGCCGGCGGCCGCGGCCCCGGCCACGTCGGCCCGGAGATCGTCGCCCACGTGGAGGATCTCGCGCGGGGGGAGCCCGAACGACTCGGCGACGGCGGAGAAGATCTCGGGCCTCGGCTTGCGGAATCCGACCTCCTCGGAGACGAGGACCGCCGAGAGATGTCGGGCGAGTCCGTTCTCGGAGAGGATCGCTCGCGCCGTCTCGGCATCGCTGAAGTTCGAGCAGACGGCGAGCCGATGATCCAGCGCCAGGGCGGCCAGCACTGCCTCGTGATGGGCCGGAGTCGTCACGGCCTCTCGCAACACCGCCATGTGGATCCCC
>CAYXLY010000033.1:0-17174 GCA_964466005.1 uncultured Spirochaetaceae bacterium
CTCGAGCTCGCTCCCCGCGGCGCCGTCGGATCCCCGTCCGTTCCAGGGGGGAGCTTTCCCTCTCGGAGGTCGGCGGAGCGATTCTATCGGTCGATCTCGGACCGGGTCGTGCATCGGACGCTCACGGAGGAGAGCCGAGCCTATTGGCGGAAGCGCAATCTCGAGCTCGTCGATCTGGCCATCTGGCTCGCCCGGTGTGATCCGGCATACTTGGGCTCGTTGGGAGGAGGGCTCTATCAAGAGATCCTGGCCTCTCCGGACCTCGAGAGGCGCATGAGAGACGTGGATTGCGGGATCGATCCGCCGGACGTGCCCTCGGATCCCTGGTCGCAGGGGGGATCCCTGGAATACCGATCGGATTGACGGAAGCCGCGATCCAGAGCCCGACTCGAGGTGGCGGGAATCATCCTCGGGAAGCCGAGGACGAGACGAGTGGGGAGCCGGGACGAGAGGAGGCGAGGGGAGACAAGACGGGCCTCGACGAGTTCCTCTCTCTTTCCCGACCTCCGAGGATCCGATTGGACATGATCGCCGTTCGATTCGAAGACAAGAGCGTGCGCGTGACCGAGGCGCAGCGACCGTCGGGAGAGGGAGTCCCCGTGCGCGTGCGCGCCTGCGGAATCTGTGGCTCGGACCTCGCGATGCTCGACGCCGGCTTTCCGATCGCGGGGATTCCGGGGCACGAGATCGCAGGAGAGCTCCCGGACGGGACCCCCGTCGCCATCGAGCCCCTCGCGGCATGCGGATCGTGTCGTCCTTGCCGGGAGGGCAGCTATCAGGTCTGTGCGGCCGGACCGGAGATGATCTACGGCGTGGGCCGGGATGGAGGGATGGCTGAGGAGGTCCGGGTCCCGAAGCGCTGTCTGGTCCCCCTGCCGAGAGGGCTCGACGCGCGAACCGGATTCCTGGTCGAGCCGCTGGCCGTGGCGGTGCATGGCCTGCGACGAGCGCGGATCGATGGCGCCTCGAAGGTGCTCGTCGTGGGTGGGGGTGCGATCGGGCTGTGTGCGGTCGCCGCCTCGACGTCGGCGAGAGCCGAGACGGCCCTGATCGCGCGGCATGCGGCGCAGGTCGAATCGGGTCGATTGCTCGGTGCGGAGATCCGGGAGAGGGAGAGCGTCTCGGGGCAGGACTATGACGTCGTGATCGATTGCGCAGGCACGGAGAGCGCGGCGGAGGTGGCCTGTGACGCCCTGAGACCGAACGGGACGCTCCTGATGCTGGCGTCGTCCTGGGACCGGTTCGTCCTGCCGGCGATCGTGTCGGGGCTGAAGGAGCTCGAGGTGGTCTTCTCCACGATGTACGGGCGTTCGGGGACGATGCGGGACGTGGATGCTGCGGCGACGATCCTGGGCGCTCGGGAGGAGGTCGCAGAGGCCCTGGTGACGGATCGTTTTCGTCTCGTCGATGCTCCGAAGGCCTTCGACCGGGCGCGTGATCGCCGTGGGGGCGCCATCAAGGTCGTCCTCGAGCCCTGATGGCCGGAGACCGGGAATCGGGACCGGCGCCCGGATCGAATGACCGAATGACCGAATGACCGAATGACCGAAGAGAGTCCAGCCCGGGGGAAGCCGGTCAGTCCACGAGTGCCCGAGCCCGCTCGCGGAGCTCGAACTTCAGCACCTTCCCGGACGCGTTCGTCGGCAGCTCGCTCACGACCTCCACGTAGCGGGGAACCTTGTAGTTGGCCATGTGCTCCCGGCTCCAGGCGATGATCGCTTCGGCCTCGAGAGCCGCTTCGGGCGTGGGCACGACGAAGGCCATGCCGACCTCGCCCATCCGCTCGTCGGGAACGCCGATCACCGCGGCCTGAGCGATCTCCTCGTGTTGGAAGAGGAGATTCTCCACCTCCGCCGGGTAGACGTTGAACCCGCCCATGATGAACATGTCCTTGATGCGGTCGGTGATCCTGAGATAGCCGCGCTCATCCATGATCCCCACGTCACCGGTATGCAGCCAGCCTTCGGAATCGATCGCCTTGGCGGTCTCGGCCTCGTCCTTGAAGTAGCCCTTCATGACGTTGTATCCGCGCACCCAGATCTCACCGGCCTCGCCGCGGGGAACCTCCTTGCCCTCGCCGTCGACGCATCGCACCTCCGTATCGGGAATCGCGCGGCCCGATGTCGTGGCGATCGTCTCGTCGTCGTCGCCGAGCTGGCAGGCGGTGACCGTGCCGCAGCTCTCGGTCAGACCGTAGGCCGTGATCACATCCCTGAACCCGAGCTCCGTCCGCATGCGCCGCACGAGCTCGACCGGGACCGCGGCCGCGCCGGTCACGGCGAGGCGCAGGGAGGAGAGGTCGTAGCGGTCGCGGTGCGGATAGGCCAGAAGCGACTGGTAGATCGTCGGCGGGCCCGGAAAGACGTTGATCTTCTCGTCCTGGATCCTCTCGAGCACCTGCTCCACGTCGAAGACGCGATGCGGCAGGCAGGTCGCTCCGTGGATCACGCAGGCCAGCCAGCCGCTCTTGTAGCCGAAAGAGTGGAAGAAGGGATTCACGATCAGGTAGCGATCGCCGGACCGCAGCCCGACGCTGCGCCCCCAGACGTCGAAGACCTTCAGATTCTGGCCGTGCGCGGTCATGACGGCCTTCGGGTTGCCGGTCGTCCCCGACGTGAAGATGAGATCCGACAGATCTTCCGGCGCGACCTGGTCGGCCCGTGCCCGGCTCTGCTCGGCCGGGACCGACTCGGCGCGGGCGAGGAAGGTCTCCCAGGACTCGCCGTTCGCGCTCTCGCCTTCGAGCAGCACGATGCCCTGCAGGTCCGGAAGGGTCTCGGCGGCGATGGCGTCGGCATAGTTCATGCCCAGGAAATCGCCCACCGTGCAGACATGGCGGGCCTCGCTCTTCGCGAGCACGTAGGCCGCCTCGGTCGACTTGAAGCGCGTGTTGAGGGTCACGAGACATCCGCCGACGGATTGGAGCCCCAGCGCGGCCACGACCCAACGCCAGCCGTTCGGTGCCCAGATGCCGACGCGGTCCCCCCGCTCGATCCCGGCTGCGATGAAGGCGCGTGCGGCCTCGTCGACCGCCGAGGCCAGGCCACGGAAGTCGAGGTCGATCTCCCCTTCCTGGAGCGCCGCGACGTCGGGCCAGAGGCGGGCGGCGCGGGCCAGCGTCCTCGGAATGGTCATCTGATCCCAGGCGGGTCGATCCGGCGGGCTCTCGGCTGTCATGCTTGCTCCAGTTCCTGCACTCGAGGACATCGGGATTCAGGGCCCCGAATCCGGGCGCATCGAGCTCGCGTCGTAGGTCGTGAGACGGGCAGGGCGCTCCGCACTCCGCTCCACCGCGGCGAAGCGCGATCCCTCCGGCGACTCACCCCATGATCGGCTCGTCGACTCACTCGGTGACTCGTTCGGTGGCTCATTCGGTGAAGGGAACCCAGCTCGGCGCTCTCTTCTCGGCGAATGCCTTGCCCCCTTCCGCGATGTCGGGACAGTCGTTGTGACGACCGATGATCTCCCAGGCGTTCTCGATGGCCGCGTCGAGGCCGGTCTCGAGTCCCTGCCAGATCGCCTGCTTCGTCCGGGCGAGCGCCGTGGGGGAGTGTTGCGCGATCTTCGTCGCGATCTCTCGCGCTCGGGTCATGAGCTGGTCGCCGGGGACGACCTCGCCGACGAGCCCGATGCGAAGAGCCTCCGCGGCCGTCATGCGCTCGCCCCCGCCCATCAGCGCCAGCCGGAAGACCGACTCGAGGGGGATGCGGCGCGTCAGGCCGACGGGCTCGATCCCGGCGACGAGGCCCATCTTCACGTGGGTGTCGAAGAAGGTGGCATGATCGGCGCAGATCGTGATGTCGCAGTCGGCGACGAAGTGGAAGCCGCCCCCGTTCACCATTCCGTTGATCGCGAGGAGGACGGGCTTCCAGCATCGGTTCTGGAGAGGCGTGAGCCGGAACCAGGGGGCCTGCTCTCGCGACTGGCTGGCCGTCTCCCGATTGGCGTCGTCCATCGCCGCGACGACGTCCATGCCCGTGCAGAAGGCCTTCTCACCGGCGCCTGTGAGGATCGCGCAGACGACGTCGGGCGAGGTGCTCACCTGGGTCCAGGCGGCGGCCAGCTCGTCCGCCATGCGGGGCGTGAACGCGTTGTATTGCTGGGGACGATTCAGCGTGATCGTCGCGATGCCGTCGCTCTTCTCGAAGAGGATCGTCTCGAATTCCATGTTCCTCGGGCTCTCCTTCGCGGTCGCTGGAAGGCTACGCCGGAATCACCAGCCGGGCACGCCGGACCCTGCCCGCCCGGGCGGTCGGGCGAGAACGCGCACGAGGCCCCGAGCTACTCCCGAGCGAGCAGCGCGATGCCGCAGGCCGTCGGATGACCGCCGATGTTGTGGGAGAGGGCCATCTTGCCGTCGAGATCGGGGATCTGGCGCTCGCCCGCCTGACCGCGCAGCTGCAGCACGTTCTCGTAGATCATGCGCACTCCCGTCGCACCGGTGGGATGCCCGAAGGTCTTGAGGCCGCCGTCCGTGTTGACCGGGAGCGACCCGGTGAGCTCGAACGTCCCGTCGGCGATGCAATCCTTCGCCTCTCCCTTCTCGCAGAAGCCGAGATCCTCGTAGGTGAGCAGCTCGGTGAGGGAGAAGCAGTCGTGGACCTGGGCGATGCCGATGTCCCGGCGAGGATCCTCGACCCCGGCCATGCGGTAGACGTCGTCCCGGGCCCAGGCCGTGGGCTTCCACGAGAGGAAGTCGTGGCCCGGATCCTTCTGCGGGTTGGGGCCGGCCTGCACGGTGACGCCCTTCACGAGGACGGGATCGTCCCGGAAGCTCTTCGCGAGATCGCTTCTCGTGAGGACGACGGCGGCGGCACCGTCCGTCTGGGCGGCGGAGTCGTAGAGGCCGAAGGGCCAGGAGATGATCCGCGCCTTGAAGTAGTCCTCCTCGGTGATCGGCCGCTTCAGGAAGGATTTGGGCGCGAGACAGCCGTTCGCATGGTTCTTGATCGCGATCTTCGCCAGATCCTCACGACCGGCCCCGAACTTGTCGAAGTAGGTCGCCGCGGCGAGCGAGAACCACCCGGCGGGCGTCTGGGGAAGGTCGCGTACGCGATCGACGACGACCGAGGGCCCCGAGACGCCCCGATCCTTGGGCTTGTCGTATCCGACGACGAGGACCGTGTCGTAGAGGCCGGCGGCGATCGACATGACGCCCAGCCGGACGAGGTCGGTCCCCGTGGCGCAGTAGTTGGTCGCGAAGGACACCGGCTTGTGGAAGAGCTTCAGGGCGTCGGCGCACTCGTGCGGACCCTTGTTCGAGTAGATCGAGCCCGTGAAGACGGCATCGATCTGCTCCTGGGGCTTCTCGATTCCGGCGTCGGCATAGGCTTCGTAGGCGGCGTCGACGATCATGTCGGCGGGAGACTGGTCCCAGTTCTCGCCGAACTGGCAGCAGCCGGCCCCGACGATCGACACCTTGTCGCGGATTCCCGCTCCGGTCTCTCGTGACGGCATGGCGGAGATTCTCCTCTCAGGGGCCCTCGGGCGCCGGGATTCCCTTCCAGTAGTAGTTCGGCCGGTCGCCGGATTCGTGGATGCGGCGGAAGACGAACTCGACGGGTTGGCCGATCTCGACGTCGTCGGGCTCGACCTCGATCAGCTGGAGGTGGATTCGCGCGCCCTCGACCTCGGTGATCGTGACGACCGTCGGTGGGTTCGGCGTCGGGAAGAAGTAGTCGAAGGTGTAGGTCACGATCCTGCCGGTCTCGTCCGAGAGTCTCACCTTGTCGAATTGATCCTTGCCGAAGCAGGTCTCGCAGATCCGCTGCGAGGGGAACTGGATCGCTTTGCAGAGGCGACATCGCTGTCCGAGGAAGCTCAGGTCGTCGTCCCGCTCCCGGAAGAGGATGGTCGCGGAGAGGCCCGGATTCGTGCCAGCCTCCCACTCCGTCGCGGCGAGTCCCCGCGCCTTGACGTAGTCGTCGTATCGTCCGACCACGCGTCGACGACCGAGATGCCAGGCCACGCCTCTTCGGGGGGAGAGCTTCTCGATCGCGGCGGTCGTCCGGAAGGCCGATGCGTCCGCCCCGTTTCCGAAGTTGGCGAGCAGGATGCGCTCTTCAGGACGGGCGGTCTCGAGCGCCCCGATCAGCTGGAGCGGTGCGAAGGCGGCCCCCGCGTTGCCGAGCTGGCCGAAGTACGGCGACTGGATCTTCTCCGCTCGAGCGCCCACCGAGCGCGCGACGCCCGCGTGCGAGCGGGCATCCGGCCCGTAGAGGACGACGCGATCGTAGTCGTCGATCGTGGTCGAGCTGTCTTCGAGGATGCCCTCGACGGCCGCCTTCATGTTGGGCGTGTACGACTCCTGGATGACGAAGCGGTCCTCCCAGCTATGGACGAAGTCGTGGCCGGAAGGGCGCCAGACGTCGGTGATCTCGTCGGAGACCGCGTGGACGGAGTCCAGCGTCGCGATGGCGTCGCCATCCGAGACGAGGAAGGCCGCGGCGCCGTCACCGAAGTTCGCTTCGAGGGGGCTCCTCGGCGCGGCGAGCCGCGCATCGCTGGCGATCACGAGGACACAGCTCGCCGAGCCGGCCCGCACGGCGTCGAAGGCGACCCGCAGGGCCGTCGTTCCGGCTCGGGTCGAGCCGGTCTGGTCGGCCGTCTGGATCCGTCGAGGCAGGTCGAGGGCACGCGCCGCGAGGGCGGCCGCGAGCTTCTCCTGGAAGGGCAGGGTCGTCGAGGCGAAGACCAGCATGTCCACCTTCGAGCGATCGAAGCCCTGCAGGCAGTGGATGCCGGCTGCGACGCCCATGGTGATGGCGTCTTCGTCGTTCCAGGCGACGGCCTTCTCGGGGCCCCCCTCCCTGGGCGGATGGCCGCCGATCACGGAGACGGGCAGCCGCGTGCGCGGGATGTAGGCGCCGTACGAGGTGATTCCGATCATCGGGACTCCTTCAGCCCAGGGTCTCGAGGATGTCGGCGATCTTCTCGGAGTGCTCTTCTCCATTCCCGAAGAGCGTCTCGAGGACCCAGGCGCGCTTCAGGTAGTAGTGCACCATCACCTCCCAGGTGAAGCCCATGCCTCCATGGACCTGGATCGCGACGCGAGCATTGCGGATGGCGGCCTCACCCGCGACGAGCTTGCCCGAGCTCACCGCCTTCTGGACGTTCGCCACCTCCGGTGCATCGAGGGTGGCGCCTGCGTTGTAGGCCCCGGCACGGGCGGCCTCCTGCTTCACGAACATGTCCGCCAGCATGTGCTTCACCGCCTGGAATCCACCGATGGGGCGGCCGAACTGCTCGCGTCCCTTGGCGTACTCGTTCGAGAGCTCGAGCGTCCCCTCGGCGAGGCCGAGGAGCTGTCCCGACACGATCGCGGCGCCCTCGAGTCGCATGCGGGCGGCGGCCGCCGCATCGCCCACGCGCTCCCCCGTCGGGAGCCATTCGACGTGGTGAAGCGGAGTGAGCGGGTCGAAGGGAACGGCGACCTCCTTCGCCGACAGGGTCTTCGGATCGATCCGATCGATGCCCTCCGGTCGCAGGGCGAGCAGCACGTCGAGGCTCTCGAGATGCTCGATCAGGATCGGGTCGGGGTTGTCCGCGCACAGATCGATTCCGCCGACGACCGTCTCGCCGGTCGCCGCGCCGTCGATCAGCCCCGCCGCGAGATGGCTCCACACGAGCGGTCCCGGGACGAGCCGGCGTCCGAGCTCCGCGAAGACGAGCACCGTGTCGGCATAGCCGAGACCGACCCCCCCTTCGTCCTCGGGCAGCCGGAGCGAGAAGATGCCCATCTCGGCCAGCTCGCTCCAGAGCGACCGATCGAATCCCTTCGACTTCTCGAGCTCGGCGATCCGCTCGTTGGGAACCCGGCCCTCCACGAAGCTTCGGATACCGTCGCGCAGCGCCTTCTGGTCTTCCGTCGGTTGAAAGTCCACCTGATCTCCTCGCCGGACTAGCCGGCCTGCGGTCGCGGCTCTTTGGGCTGGCCCAGCACGCGTTCGCCGATGATGTTCCTCTGGATCTGGCTCGTGCCCGCCGCGATCGTGAGCGAGATCGACTGCATCGCTCGAGAGAGCCACTTGCCGGAGGGGAGGCCCGCGACGTCGGAGCGGGAGAGCGCAGCGCGGCCGAGGAGGCGCATCGCGAGCTCGCCGATCCGCTGGTAGAGCTCGGTGTAGTGGAGCTTGATGGCCGACGCGCCCGGACCCGGCACGCCCGTCTCCTTGGCCTCGCAGACCGAGAGCTTCACCATGGCCCAGAGCGCCTCGAGCTCGCCGGCCAGGTGACCGATCTCGCGCCGGAGCGCCCGGTCGTCCCAGGCGCTCGCACCATGGCTCGTGACCTGCTTCGCGACCGCGATCATGTCCTGCACGAAGGCCTGCAGATGGATCATGTCGCTCGCGAAGGCGGTCCCCCGCTCGAAGCGGAGCGTCACGTTCGTGACGCGCCAGCCGTCGTTCTCGGCGCCGACGAGGTTCTCGACCGGGATCCGGACGTCTTCGAGGAACATCTCGCTGAACTCCGCCTCGCCTTCCAGAGTGGGAAGCGGCTGCGTCGAGATGCCTTCGAGGTCCATGGGCATGATGAGCCAGCTGATGCCGCGATGCTTGGGGGCGTCGGGATCGGTCCGGACCAGGAGCTCGCAGTAGTCGGCGACCTGAGCGAAGGAGGTCCAGATCTTGTGTCCGTTGACGACGTAGTGGTCCCCGTCGCGGACCGCCTTCGTCTGGAGCCCGGCGAGATCCGACCCGGCCACCGGCTCGGAGAAGCCCTGACACCAGACCTCCTCGCCGGCGATGATGCGCTTGATGTGTCGGGCCTTCTGCTCGGGCGTGCCCTCGGCCATGATGGTCGGACCGCCGTGGAGCAGCCCGACGAAGTTCACCCCCACGTAGGGGGCGTCGGCTCGAGCGATCTCCTCGAAGTAGATCAGCTGCTCGATCAGCGTCGCGTCGCGCCCGCCGTACTCCCTGGGCCAGTTGATGCCGGCCCAGCCCGCCTCGAAGAGCTTGCGCTGCCAGCCGGTGTCGTATTCGCGTCGCGCCTGCCAGTCGTGGGTCGGCGGCGGAGATCCGTGAGCGGGCACCTCGGCCGCGAGCCAGCTTCGGAGCTCCTGTTGGAATTTCTCTTCGGCCTCGGTGTACCGGAGGTCCAAGCGTCGTCCTCCGCGACCGCTGCATGCTTGCAGGGGCCGCCGTCCTCGCAGATCCCGTGCGGAGCCGGACACGGTCTGCGCCGGCGGCCGAGGGGGTTCGCAATACGATCCGCAGCGTATCGGAACGCCCAGAGGGCGTCAAAGCCGCTCGAGGGGTTCATCCCTCCAGCCTCGCACGCTCCCGACGCCCCGGGCGCCCCCGCCGGTCGGGTCGGTCGCGATCCTGCCCTCAGGCGTCCGCCTCCCTGAACCGCTCGATGTATCGCACGTAGTCGTCGAGCACCGGCAGGACCTCGTCGCGGGGCGCCGAAGGCAGTCGGAGCACGGCCTCCGTGGCGCCGCTCTCGCGGTAGTACTCGAGCTTCTCTTGGGTCGGGAAGACGCCCATCGGAACGACGTGAAGCGCCTCGGGGTCACGTCCCCGCTCGCGGAGCAGTGCCCGCAGCCGATCGAGCTCGGCCGCCATGCCGGCGCCTCCGATCGGCATCCAGCCGTCGGCGTACTCGGCGATGTGGCTGAAGAGCCTGGGTCCGGCGCCGCCTCCGATCAGGATCCGGGGCCGAGGTCTCTGGGTGGGCTTCGGCCACTGCCAGGAGGGCTCGAAGCGCACGAACTCCCCTTCGAAGGACGCGACCTCGTCGGCCCAGAGAGCCTGCATCGCCAGCAGCACCTCGCGGACCCGGGCGCGGCGACGTCTGGGGTCGATGCCGTGATTCTCCATCTCCTCGACGTTCCAGCCGTAGCCGATGCCGAAGACGAGGCGACCTTCGGAGATCCAGTCGAGCGTGGCGAGCTCCTTCGCGAAGGTGATCGGATCGTGCTGAGCCGGCAATCCGATCCCGGTACCGAGTCGGATCGTGGAGGTGACCGAGGACGCCGCGGCCAGGGCGATGTAGGGGTCGGGGCTTCGGAGGTATTCCTCGGCGAGCTCCTTCGTCCCGGTCGGCGGCGGCGTGCGGCGGCTGGTGGGGATGTGGGTGTGCTCGGGGATGTAGAGCGAGTAGAAGCCCCGGGCCTCGGCCTCGCGAGCGACCTCGACGGGATGCATCGCCTTGTCCGTGGCGTGAATCGTGACTCCGATCTTCATGGCCGTCCGGGGACCTCTCGTCGCAGCGGGGGTGGGTCGGCTGATCGTATAGGCCGTGCCCGCCGGCTCGTCGAGCCGGCGGAGGCCGGCGTGATCGGAATCGACCGGCCCGTCGCTGGAGGCCCATCGCGTTCGCGACTGCCGGTTCACCTCTCTATACTCGGGCCGGATGGCGTGAGTGGCGTCTCGCCTCGACCGTCCGCGGGATGCCTGGGTCGGAGAGCGGGCACGCCGCGCTCCGGCCGCAGGGCTCCGGAGCGAGTCCCGCGGCTCCGAAGCGGACCCGGGAACCTGCTGCGGATCCCATCGCGAGGCGTCGACGACCGCCGGCGAGACGAGCGTCCGCAGAGAGCTCGTAGAGAGCTCGTAGAGAGCCCGCAGAGCGCTGGCAGGCTGGCAGCGAGCCGAGAGAGCATCGAAGAGAGCCTCGAGAGGAGCCCCCGGATTTGACCGCCCCCGCCTTCGACGTCGACTACACCCTGGAAGATCGATACCGCATCGAGTCGGGACGCGTCTTCCTGACGGGGAATCAGGCCCTGGTGCGGCTGCCGCTGATGCAGCGGCAGCGCGATCTCGCGGCGGGGCTCGACACGGCGGGCTTCATCTCGGGCTATCGCGGCTCGCCGCTCGGCATCTTCGACATGAACCTGTGGCAGGCGAAGGATTTCCTCGACCGCCACCACATCCGCTTCGAGCCGGGCCTGAACGAGGACCTCGCCGCGACCGCCGTCTGGGGATCCCAGCAGGCCACCCTGCTCGAGGGTCCGAAGGTCGATGGCGTCTTCGCCATGTGGTACGGCAAGGGACCGGGCGTCGATCGATCCTGTGATGCGCTCAAGCACGCCAACTATGCCGGCACCTCCCCGCACGGCGGCGTCCTCGCGCTCGCAGGAGACGATCCCGGGGCGAAGTCCTCGTCGATCGCGCATCAGAGCGAGCCCGCCCTGATCCACTGCGGAATCCCGATCCTGAATCCTTCGAGCGTCCAGGACTACGTCGACCTCGGCCTCTACGGCTGGGCGCTCTCCCGGTACTCCGGCTGTTGGGTCGGCTTCAAATGCCTCACGGACACGATCGAGAGCTCCGGCTCGATCCACGTCTCTCCGGAGCGGGTACGGATCGTGACGCCCGACGACTTCGAAATGCCTCCCGGAGGACTTCATGTCGGCTGGGCCAACATGCCTCTGCAGGTGGAGGAGCGCCTCTTCGAGCAGCGCCTGGTCGCGGTGCGCGCTTTCGTCCGCGCCAACGGTCTCGACCGGGTGGCGCTCGAGGGCGAGCGTCGTCGCCTGGGGATCGTGACGACCGGCAAGGCCTACGGAGACCTGCGTCAGGCGCTCGAGGACATCGGCCTCGACGACGATACGGCACGCGAGCTCGGCATCTCCATCTACAAGGTCGCGCTCACCTGGCCGATCGAGCCCGAGGGGCTCCGGCGCTTCGCCGACGGACTCGACGACCTGCTCGTGGTCGAAGAGAAGAAGCCGATCATCGAGGAGCAGCTCGCGAGCGTCCTCTACAACCTGAGCGAGAGGCCGCGGCTCTTCGGGAAGCAGGATCTGCGGGGACGCCCGCTGGTTCCCCAGGTCGGCGAGCTGAACCCCCTGGTGGTGGCCGGGATCCTGCGGCGTTGGATCCAGGACAATGCGCCGGAGTGGCGGTCCAGGCTGATCCCGGAGCCGCCGATGCCCTCCCTGCCGGCCCAGCCGGGCGGGCTCGCACGGCTGCCTTCGTTCTGCTCGGGGTGTCCGCACAACCGCTCCACGGTCGTGCCCGAGGGCAGCATCGCCCTCGGCGGGATCGGTTGTCATGGGATGGCGGTCTGGCTGCCCGAGCGGCGCACCCTCGCCGTGAACCAGATGGGTGCCGAGGGCGTGAACTGGATCGGGCAGGCTCCCTACACGAACGTGGATCACATCTTCCAGAACATGGGAGACGGGACCTACTTCCACTCCGGGCTGATGGCGATTCGCGCCGCCGTCGCCGCAGGGGTGAACATCACCTACAAGATCCTCGTCAACGGCGCCGTGGCGATGACCGGTGGCCAGCCGATCGAAGGCGAGGAGATGGCGGGCGAGATCACGACGCCCGAGATCGCCGGGCAGCTGCGAGCCGAGGGGATCGAGCACATCGTGGTGCTCTCCGACGACATCCAGAAGTATCGACCCGGCACGTTTCCCCCCGGAGTCGAGATCCATCATCGCAACGACATCGACAAGGTCCAGAAGCGGCTGCGTGAGATTCCGGGCGTGACGGCGCTCCTCTACGATCAGACCTGCGCCGCCGAGGCCCGTCGGCTCCGGAAGCGCGGAGAGTTCCCCGATCCGGATCGCCGGATCGTGATCAACGAGCTGGTCTGCGAGGGCTGCGGCGACTGCTCGGTCCAATCCAACTGCATCTCGATCGAGCCCGTGGAGACCGAGTTCGGACGCAAGCGCACGATCAACCAGTCCTCCTGCAACAAGGACTATTCGTGCCTGGAGGGCTACTGCCCGAGCTTCGCGTCCGTGATCGGGGGCAGCCTGCGGAAGATCGAGACGACCGGCGTCGACTCGGGGGATGGCGCGGTCTTCGCGGACCTTCCGGAGCCGCCGCTGCCCGAGCTCGAGCGCCCCTTCAACGTCTTCGTGGCCGGGATCGGCGGGACGGGGGTGATCACGATCGGGGCGCTGATCGGCATGGCGGCGCATCTGGAAGGCAAGGGCGTCTCCCTCCTGGACGTGACGGGGCTCGCTCAGAAGAACGGCCCGGTGGCGAGCCACATCCGGGTCGCCCGGCGTCCCGAGGACCTGCACTCGACCCGGATTCCCTCAGGCGGAGCGGATCTCGCTCTCGGCTGCGACATCGTCGTGGCCACGGGTGCGGACGGCATGGCGAAGCTCTCGCCCCAGCGCAGCCGCGCGATCGTCAACACGCATGTCGCGCCGACGGCGGACTTCGCCTCCAACCCCGATCTCGACGTCTCCTCGGCGGGCATGGAGTCGAGAATCGCCGCGGCGATCGGCGAGGAGCGCGCGGACTTCGTGGACGCGACGAAGCTGGCCACCACCCTGCTGGGCGACGCGATCGGCGCGAATCTCTTCCTGGTGGGATACGCGCTGCAGAAGGGGCTGATTCCGGTCGGTCTTCCCGCGCTCGAGCGCGCCCTCGAGCTCAACGGTCGGGCGATCGAGATGAACAAGCGAGCCCTCTCGTGGGGCCGCCTGGCGGCTCACGACCCGGATCGCGTCCTGGAGCTGGCCGGCTCGAAGATGCGGAGCACGGGGCAGAGCGCCCCCGAGTCACAGACGCTCGAGGAGCTGGTGGCGCGCCGCGTGGCCTATCTCACGGACTATCAGGACGAGAAGTATGCGGCGCGTTACGCGGATCGGGTCCAGGAGGTGGCCGCCGCGGAGCGGTCGGTCGGCGTCGATGGACATCCCCTGGCGAGAGCCGTCGCCCGCTACTACTTCAAGCTGATGGCCGTGAAGGACGAGTACGAGGTGATGCGTCTCTGGTCGAGTGACGCTTTTCAAAGACAGCTCGATGCCGAGTTCGAAGGGAACTACAAGCTCCAGTTCCACCTCGCGCCCCAGATGTTCTTCCCTCGCGATCCGGACACGGGACGCGTGAAGAAGCTCGCCATCGACCGTCGGCTCTTCGCGGTGATGAAGTGGCTGCGCAAGCTCAAGTTCCTGCGAGGGACGCCCCTCGATCTCTTCAACAAGACGGCTCACCGCAAGCGCGAGTGGGCGCTCGTGGGAGAGTACGAGGCCGTGCTCGACGAGCTCCTCCGCGACCTCTCGCCCGACAACCTCGAGCTCGCCGTCCAGATCGCGGAGATCCCCGAGCACATCCGGGGCTTCGACACGGTCAAGGACGCCCAGATCGAGACGGCCAAGGAGAAGGAGGCTCAGCTCCTCGATGCCTTCCGCAAGCGGTCCGGACGCCGCTGAGAAAGCTTGACTCGCAGTCAATCGCGAGTCCGCGGCGAGAGCCGGTCGAGAGGGCATCTGGCGCGCCGCTTCGTGGAGCGGAGCGGCGATCCGGACCGGATTTTGCCCGGGGGCGACTCCTTTCGGGTTGACGGGGACACCTTCTGGAAGGACCTTAAGAGTCTGTCGCTCGATCTCCCTGCGGAGACCGGGGGGTGGAGCCGTCCGCGGCCGACCCCGGGGAACTCTGCGGATGCAGGTCCATGGGCACCACCCCTCTCCCGACCTCGCCGGGAGCCGAGAGAAGAAAGAGACGATGTCTGGAATCCATACCCCCAGGAGCGCCGCGGAGCTGCGGCGGATTCTCGCGAGCCGCAAGATCGAACGCGTCGTGGTGCTCGGAGCGAACGGCACGATGGGCTTCGGGAGCGCCGCGCTCTTCACGATGGCGGTGCCCGAGGTGACCTTCCTCGCCCGAACGAAGGCCAAGGCCGAGGAGGGACTGGCGGCCGCCATCAAGCAGGTGCGTTCGCCGACGGTCTCCCAGCGCGCGAAGGTTGGAGACTACGAGCATGATCTCGAGTCCGCCGTGGCCGACGCGGATCTGATCTTCGAGGCGCTGGCCGAGGATCTCGCGATCAAGAACGAGATGTTCGACCGCGTCGAGAAGGCGCGGCGGGAGGACTCGATCATCGCGACCGTGACCTCGGGTCTCTCGATCAACTCGCTCTGTGAGGGGCGGAGTGACTCCTTCCGCAAGCATTTCCTGGGGCTCCACTTCTTCAATCCGCCGAACGTGATCGTCGGAACGGAGCTGATCCCCGGACGGGACACGGATCCCGGAATCGTCGACTTCGTCGATGCGTTCGCGCAGCTCCGGCTCGGACGCGAGATGGTCCGAACCTTCGACACGCCGGCCTTCGCGGGCAATCGCGTCGGCTTCAAGGTGATGAACGAATGCGCCCAGCTCGCCGAGGAGCTCGGCCCCCTGCTGGTCGACAAGCTCGTGGGCCCCTACACGGGGCGCGCGATGACGCCGCTGGCGACTGTGGATCTCGTGGGCTGGGACATCCACCGTGCGATCGTGGACAACGTCCACGAGAACACGGCGGACGAGGCGCACGAGACGCTCCGGCTTCCTGATTACATGGCGACGCTCATGGAGAAGGGCGTCCTCGGCAACAAGTCCGGGGGCGGCTTCTTCCGGAAGGACGGGAAGAAGCGAACCGTGCTCGACCCGAAGACCGGCGAGTACACGCCCGAGGAGGAGATCGTGTTGCCCGATCTCGGATACATCGACCGGGTGGCGGCCCTGCATCGTGACGGACGCTACGCGGAGGGCATGTCCGTCTTCCTGTCTGCGGAGGGAGAGTACGCGAAGATCGCCCGGAAGGTCATCGCGGGCTACGTCGCCTACGCCTTCAATCGGGTCGGGGAGGTGACCGAGTCGATCGACGGGATCGATCGCATCATGGGGATGGGCTTCAACGTCGCGCCGCCCTCGGTCCTCGTCGATACGATCGGGGCGAAGGGCATGGTCGACATGATCAGCGAGGCCGGGCTCGCGGTGCCGGACGCACTGGCCGAGGCGGCCACGACCGGCAAGCCCGAGCGATTCTTCGAACATCGCCGGATCAACATCGGACGCTTCTTCGTCGCTCAGTAGAGCGACGGACGAGCCGCAATCGGAAGACCCTTCCGAGACCTTCGTGGGAGGAATGGACATGGCTGCTGGATCCGAAGTCTACGTGCTGGGGGGATACCAGACGGATTTCGCGCGCAACTGGACCAAGGAGAACAAGCATTTCTCGGCGCTCATGCGCGAGAGCGTGCGGGGGGCCCTCGAGATCTGCGAGATCGCCCCCGAAGAGGTGGAGAGCGCGCACGTGGGCAACTTCGCCGCGGAGCTCTACTGCATGCAGGGCCATCTCGGCGCCTTCTTCACCGAGGCGCATCCGGCCTTCAGTGGACTGCCCACCGCCCGCCACGAGGCCGCCTGCGCCTCGGGCTCGATCGCTCTGCTGGCTGCTTCGGCCGAGATCGAGGCGGGACGCTACGACCTGCAGGCCGTCGTGGGCATCGAGCAGATGAAGACGGTCTCGGCGGCCGAAGGCGGGGCCTATCTCGGCACGGCCGCCTGGTACGAGGCCGAGGCCGAGGGCATCGAGTTCCCGTTTCCGAAGCTCTTCGGGCGACTCGGGGACGAGTATGACAAGCGCTACGGCCTGAAGGACGAGCATCTGGCCGAGATCTCGCGCATCAACTACGACAACGCCAAGCTGAATCCCAACTCGCAGACGCGGACCTGGTACATGAACAAGGACCACGCGCTCTGCCGCACGGACGACAACCCGTCCGTCGGCGGACGGATCCGGATCGCGGATTGCTCGCAGGTGACGGACGGAGCGGTCACGGTCTTCCTGGCTTCTCGGGACTACGCGGAGAGGTACGCCCGGGGCATGGGAATGAAGCTGGCCGACATCCCGCGGATCAAGGGCTGGGGGCACAATACGGCGCGACTGAAGTTCGAGGACAAGGTCGCGGAGAGCGCGGGCGCTCAGTACGTCCTGCCGCATGTTCGCAGCACGATCACGAGCGCATGGAAGCGCGCCGGAATCGCGGACGTGAACGGCGTCGACGGGATCGAGACGCACGACTGCTTCACGACGTCCGAGTACATGGCAATCGACCACTTCGGCATCACGGCGCCGGGCGAGTCCTGGAAGGCCGTCGAAGAGGGATGGCTCGAGATCGACGGCAAGCACCCGATCAATCCCAGCGGCGGGCTGATCGGAGCCGGGCATCCGGTGGGCGCCACGGGCTGTCGGCAGCTGCTCGACGCGGCGCTCCAGGTCACCGGTCGAGCCGGAGCCTATCAGGTCGACGGAGCGAAGAACTTCCAGACGCTCAACATCGGCGGCAGCGGGACGACGAGCGTGTCGTTCGTGGTCGGCGTCGACTGATCAGCCGCTCGCGCGCGCCCAGCTCTCCAACACCCGACTCGAGTCGAGCACCGTCGTGATGCCGCCCAGCGTGTGTCGGAAGACCGAGTCCACGTAGTCCTCGGGAA
>CAYXLY010000034.1:0-17112 GCA_964466005.1 uncultured Spirochaetaceae bacterium
GCGACCGCTCTCGGTGCGACATGGATTCGTGACGCCGGGCGACTGGCTGCGCCTGCGCTTCGAGGGGCGGTGGGCGCGTCCCCTCCGGCTCGTGATCGCCCTGCTGATGAGCGTCGCCCTGGCGAACTTCCTGCTCGCGCAGCTGAAGGCCATGGGCGAGGTGGCCAGCCTCGTGACCGACGGTCGCGTGCCCTACGCCTGGGGAGTCGTCGGGCTGGCGGCCGTCATCCTCTTCTACGAGAGCCGGGGCGGCATGCGGGCCGTGGCCTGGACGGACGCGGCGCAGGGAGTCGCGATGCTGCTGGGCCTGGTCGCGTTGCTCTCCTGGCTGATCTCGGAGGCGGGAGGACTCGCGGACATCACCCGGGCCGTGGCGGTCGAGCGCCCCGAGGCAGTCGCGGTGCCCGACGCCGTGGTGCTGTGGAACTGGCTCAGCACGATCGTGCTGATGGGGCTGGCCAGCGTGCTCTATCCGCAGGCGATCCAGCGGATCTTCGCCGCCGAGAGCGGGGGCGCCCTGCGACGTTCGTTCATGGGCATGACGTTCATGCCCCTGGCGACCACGCTCGTCGTGACGCTCGTCGGGATCGCCGCCATTCCTCGCTTCGAGCTGACCGAGGCGGTCGCGACCGATGGGGTCATGCCGCTGCTCCTGCGCGATTGGGGAAGCCAGGGTGGCTGGTCGACGGCCTTCGCGTTGCTCGTCTTTCTCGGGGCGCTCTCGGCCATCATGTCGACGGCCGACTCCTGCCTGCTCTCGCTCGGGTCCCTCCTCTCGCGCGATCTTCTCGGCGAATCGGGGGGCGACGCCAGTGCGACGCGACTCGGGAAGCGACTGGCCGCTGCGATGCTCCTCGCCACGATTCCCGTGGCGCTGCTCCGCGAGCTCACGCTCTGGCGGCTGATCGAGCTGAAGATGGAGCTGCTGATCCAGTGCGTACCGGCCTTCCTGATCGCGATCCACTGGTCGCGGCTGCGCGCCGGGCCGGTCCTCTGCGGCGTCGCGATCGGCACGCTCTTCGCGGTGGGACTCACGTTGGCCGGACATCCGAGGATCTCGGGCATCCACGTCGGCGTGCTCGGCTGCCTTCTGAATGCGGTCGTGGCGGTATCGGGCTCGCTGGTCGGATCGGACCGGGATCGGGTCGGCCGTCGGGCCGGACGGGAGCCACGGGTCTCGAGCCGATCCAGCCCCGTTTGAGACCCGCGACCGGCACCGCGCTCGCAACTCGTCGAAATCGCGCCTCGCCCCTGCGAGATCCGCCCCGACGCGACCACATGCTCTCGAGGGACACGCATCCCTCGTCGGTGAGGTTCACGCCCGATGTGCAGCGGCAGCGTCGAGAGGTGGAGAGAAGAGAGATGATCGAGCTCCTGGGAGCGACCTGTGTGGCGTGGACCGTCTTCGAGCTCGCTCGCATGACCCGAGCCGTCTTGCGGACGGTGCCGGCCGGAGATCCGATTCGGGTGCCGAGGAGCTCGCAGCGCGCGGCCGACCCACGGGCCCCGCGACGCTTCGACGCCTGGGACGAGCGGGGCAACCGGATCGTGGTCGAGGATCTCGGATCGGGCTGACTCCAGGACCGCCGATCGGCCCCGCTCGGCGTCGTTCGGCCCCCGCTTCCGACCGCCGCGCGTCATCGGCTATCGTCCGGAGCGATGACGAACCAGGACGCCGGGCTGCCGCCGGGATCGTCGGGCCGCGCCCGAGAGGGGCCTTCGGAGTGCCCGATCGGGCGGCAGCGGGGCAAGGGGGATCCATGAGCTCGGCCACCGCCGGCGAGAATCCGCTTCATCTCTACGGCGAGCTGCCGCGATTCGACCAGCTCGAGGCGAGCCTGATCGAGCCGGGCATGCGATCGCTGCTGACGGAGCTCCAGACGCGGCTCTCCGAGCTCGAGCGCTCGCTCGAGCCCAGCTGGAAGGGACTGATCGAGCCCCTCGAGGAGATGGCCGAGCGCTTCGGATTCGCGTGGGGACTGGTCGGCCATCTGATGGGCGTCGCGAACGACGAGGCGCTCCGCGAGGCCCACGCCGCGGTGCAGCCCGAGGTGGTGGCCTTCGGTCTCCGCCAGGCGCAGAGTCTTCCGATCTTCGAGGGCCTCGAGGCGCTCCGGAGCGGTCCCGAGTTCAGCCGCCTCGACTCCGTCCAGCGTCGGATCGTCGAGAGCCTCCTCCGCGAGGCGAGGCATGCCGGAGTGGGGCTCGCCGAGGCCGAGCGGGCGCGCTTCAACGAGATCCAGGCGGAGCTGGCGGAGCTCGCGACCCGTTTCGGCAACCACGTTCTCGATGCGACCCAGGCCTTCGGCCTGACGCTCGAGTCGGCCGAGGAGATGGCGGGGACGCCGCCGAGCCTGCGGAGACTGGCTGCACAGAACGCCCGTGAGAGCGGGAACGAGTCGGCCACCGCCGAGGCCGGGCCGTGGCGGATCACGCTCGACGCGCCCTGTCTGATTCCCTTCCTCGAGCATGCCGAGCGCAGGGATCTGCGCGAGCGGCTCTATCGGGCCCACGTGACGCGGGCGAGTGAAGGGAAGCTCGACAACACGCCGGTCATCGAGCGGATCCTCGCGCTCCGCCACGAGATGGCGGAGCTGCTCGGGTTCGAGAGCTTCGCGGCGCTCTCCCTCGACGCGAAGATGGCGCCCGACGTGGCGGCGGTGGATGCGCTGCTCGAGGATCTCCGGTCTGCCTCCTTCGAGGCGGCCCGGGCGGATCTCGACGCGCTTCGCGCCTTCGCGAGAGAGAAGGGGCAGTCGGAGGATCTGGCGCTCTGGGACGTGCCCTATTGGGCCGAGCGGCTGCGCGAGGAGCGCTTCGACTACTCGGAGGAGGAGCTGAGGCCCTATTTTCCGCTGCCCCGCGTGCTGGAAGGGCTCTTCGCGCTGGCGAGCCGACTCTTCGGGGTCTCCATCGAGGCGGCGGACGGCGAGGCTCCCGTCTGGCATCCCGACGTGCGCTTCTTCCGGGTCCGGAGCGAGGAGGGCGAGCCGCTGGCCTTCTTCTTCCTGGACCCCTACAGCCGACCGGGCGAGAAGCGCGGAGGTGCCTGGATGGACGAGTGCCTGGGGCGCCGGAGGCGGGGAGGAGACGGCGAGGGCTCGCTCTGCCTGCCCGTGGCCTATCTCGTCTGCAATCAGTCTCCTCCGGTCGAAGGACAGCCCTCGCTGATGGCCTTCGACGAGGTGTTGACCCTCTTCCACGAGTTCGGCCATGGCTTGCAGCACATGCTCACCCGGGTCGACTTCGCACTGGCCTCCGGCATTCGCAACATCGAGTGGGACGCGGTGGAGCTACCCAGCCAGTTCATGGAGAACTGGTGCTACCACCGCGAGACGCTCGTCGGCCTGTCACGGCACGTCGAGACCGGGCAGTCCCTTCCCGACGCGCTCTTCGACAAGCTCGAGGCGGCGCGGACCTTTCGGGCAGGCAGCCAGATGCTCCGGCAGATCCATCTCGCCTCGATCGACCTCGAGCTCCATCGCGGACGACCGGAGCTCACGCGAGGGGAAGAGACGGTCTTCGACGTTCAGCGGCGGGTGGCGGAACGGACGACGGTCCTGCCACCTCTTCCCGAGGACCGGTTCCTCTGCAGCTTCGGTCATGTCTTCGCGGGAGGCTATGCCGCCGGCTACTACAGCTACAAGTGGGCGGAGGTCCTCTCGGCCGATGCCTTCTCGGCCTTCGAGGATGCCGGCCTCGAGGATCCCGCGGCGGTCTCGGAGATCGGAAGGCGCTTCAGGGACACCGTCCTGTCCCTGGGCGGCGGATCGTCTCCGGCCGAGGTCTTCGAGGCGTTCCGGGGACGACCGCCCTCGCCGGAGGCGTTGCTCCGTCACTCCGGTCTCCGGACGTCCACCGCGGCCTGACCGGGCCCGTGGATCAGACCGGGGAGCGGACCGGGAGGCAGAGACGCTCGGGCGGGCCGGGCGGTGGGCGCGCGGAGCGGAGGGAGCGGATCGGGGCGACGGATCCCGATCCGAGCCGGCACGCGAAGCCTCTTCCGGCGAGAGGGCGACCGGCAGGAAGACCGGTGGGAGAGCCGCCGGGAGTGCGACAGACAGAGGAGCGAGGAAGCGATGATCAAGCTGGCGATCGACTTCGAGAATCCGGGCAAGCAGTGGTGGGCCAGCGGCGGTCGAGAGCTCTGGGACTCGATCACGGAAGGCTTCGACAACAACGACGTGGCCGTCGACGAGTCGATTGCCCACTCCTGGCTCGCCGAGGCGGCCCGCATCCCCGGCTGGGAGGGGGGACCCGAGTGGGCTCCGCATCCGATCTGCCTGAAGGAAGTGGACGAGGACGAGATCCTTTGACGCCGAGCCCAGGGCTTCCCGCCGACTCGCTCGTGCACGCGGTCGCGGAGGCGGTCGACCGGGCGGGCGGACGGGCCCTGGTCGTCGGCGGTGGACCGCGTGACTGGCTGCTCGGACGCCCGACGAAGGATCTGGACCTCGAGGTCTTCGGACTGAGTCGGGATCGGCTGGCCGAGGTGCTCGAGGGCTTCGGATGCAAGGGAACGGTGGGGCGTCAGCTGCCGGTCTGGCGGCTGCCGCGAGCCGATCTGGACGTGAGCCATCCCCGGGCCGGAGCGCTCGACTATCGACCGGATCGCCCGGACTCCCTGGAGGCTGCGTTTCGCCGCGCGGCGCGCCATCGGGACCTCACGATCAACGCGATCGCCTGGGATCCTCTCGACGATCGTTGGATCGATCCTCATCACGGCCGCGCGGATCTGGCCGCGAGACGCCTTCGAGCCGTCGACCGGGAGAAGTTCGCGAGCGACCCGCTGCGTCTGCTGCGTGTGGCCCGTTTCGTCGCCTGCCTCGAGGCGGAGCCCGACCGGGAGCTGGTGGAGACGTGTCGCGACATGGACTTCGAAGGCGTGCCCGTGGAGCGCGTGGCGGGAGAGCTGCGCAGATGGCTGCTCGGCGCCGAGCGGCCGTCGCGCGGCTTTCATTTCCTCGAAGACGTCGGTCGGCTCTCGCTGCTCGGGCCCGTCGCGACGCTTCGAGGGGTCCCCCAGGATCCGCGTTGGCATCCGGAGGGCGATGTCTTCTTCCACACGCTTCAGGTCGTCGATCAGGCGGTCCGGCTGGCTCGTCCCCTGCCGCCCTGGGAGGCCGAGGTCCTGCTCTGGGCCGCTCTGTGCCACGATCTGGGAAAGCCGGCCACGACCCGACCGGAGAAGGGTCGCATCCGAGCCTTTCGTCACGACGTCGTGGGGGCCCGGATCACCGCGGACTGGCTGGAGTCTCTTCGCCTCTCCGGCCGCCTGCGGCGTGCGGTCGGAGCTCTCGTTCGACATCACCTGGCTCCCGTCCAGCTCGTCTCGGGCGGAGCCGGGCCGAAGGCCTATCGCCGACTGGCTCGCAAGCTGGCGGAGGGCGGCGTGACGATGCTGGATCTGGAGCGCCTGGCTCGCGCGGACCATCTCGGACGCGCGACGGAGGAGGCCACTCCCGACGTCTTCGCGGAGGGGGAGGCCTTCCTCGCCGCGGCACGCGCTGCGGGGGTGGAGTCGGGGCCGCGGTCGGACGTGGTCGAGGCCAGTCGATTGATGGCGCGGGGACTCGAAGAGGGGCCGGCTCTCGGCCGCGCTCTCGCGCGTTGCCGCGTCCTCGAGGACGAGCGCGACCAGCCCGATCCGGACGAGATCGTCGACGTCGTGCTGAAGGAAGGCGTCGGGGCAGATCGGCGGAGCGAGCCGCGGAGGCGTCAGGGATCCGGCTTCGCCGTCCTCTCGAGCGCGCGATCGCTCGCCCGAGCGCTCACTCGCCCATCGCTCGGAAGGTCTCCCGTCAGCGCTACGAGGAGGAGGGACGCACTCGCCGCTTCGGCTCGAAGAGCTGACAGGGACGGCCCGACGAGGCGAGCACGACCGCCGAGGGCATCTCGACGGACTTGAACTCGTAGGCCCGACAGCCGCGGGGCTGATCGGGCTCCCAGGTCACGAAGAAATGCTCGCAGTGGACACAGACCGGCCGGCCTTCACCGCGTTCCATGCGTTGCATCCAGCTCGGCCATCAGCTCGAACATTATCGGTCCCGCCCGCTCCGCCGTGTCGCCGCGCTCGCGATCGAGCGTCGCCAGGCTCACGGCGAAGCGCTCGGAGTCGGACCACGCCGAGTAGCCGCCCAGAGCTGGGCCCCGCTCATCTCCTCGGCGGCAGCGCTCGAGGCGATGATGTGAGCACGGCCGACGAGCGGGTTGCCGAAGCAGGGGTCCCCGTTGGCGTGCGTGTCGACCCGCGCGTCGATCCATCTCGCGGCCGGCGTGGCGTCGGCCATCGCGTCGAGCATGCCTCACACGGGTAGATTGACATACCCGCAATCGCCGGGCGAGGCGGGGTCTCCGCGACGGCGAGCGGCAACGAATCGCCGGAGTGGCCGCCCGGGCTCAATTTCTGGAGCGGGCGGCCGATAGAGATCCCTGGATCGCAGCCCGGAGGCATTGAGGGAGAAGCATGTCGAGCAATCCGTTGGCCCGTGTGGCCTATCGCGAGGCCGGTCGGGCGACGATCTGTGAGATCCTCTACGGCCCGAACGTGCTGAAGCATGCGATCATCGATGCCGAGGCCGGCGAGGGAGAGGTCGTCACCTTCTCCGGCCTGCCCCTGCCGATCGACTGTCGCCCGCCTGCGGGTCGTCGACGCGGCGAGCAGGTCGGCGTGGTTCCCGAGAAGCTCGTCGATGCCCATGGCATCTTCGCCTACGCCGGAGTGGCCGCCGAGCGCATCGCGCTGCGAAAGGGGCGATTCGCCGCGGTCGAGGTGGAGAGCGAGCTGGCCTGGGACCGTTGGCTGGGCGCGGCCCGTCGAGGGCGCGAAGAGCTCGCCCGGATCGCACGACTGCTCGGTTTGGAGCGACCCGCCGAGGAGTTCTATCGCGCCTACTGCGAGGAGTCCGAGAGGCTCCTGCAGCCCGTGTGGAATACCGTCGAGGAACTCGCCGAGGCCCTGCTCGAGCGCAGGGAGCTCATGGGGCACCACGTCGATCGCCTCGTGCACGGCGAAGAGGTGCTGGAGCGACCCGCTCCGCCGATCTGAGCGCAAGTCGGGGCTTTTTGCCCCGTTTGAAATCGACGCCGTCGGAATCCGGTTTGCTCGCATCCGAAGGATGCGAGGGGAACCGATTCGCCTGGACGGGCCCTGACTCCCCAGCGCGTCTCGCGCCCACGGATCGGCTCTGCCATCGTAGGGGGCGGGGAGCGAGCGAGCGGGCAGACGTGGATCGCCTTTCGCCTCGAGGCCTTTCGCCTCGAGGCATGCGAAGAAGGGCTTCCAGGTCCCTGGTGGAGTCCAGATCGATGAGGACAGGGTCGCGAATCTCGGGCAAACACGATCTCCGTCGCGCCGCGAAGGCATTCGGACGGATCGTGCGCGTCGGTGCGATGGGGGTCGCTCTGCTGGGGATCCCCGCGGCCGGCGGCGCCGATCCGTCGGACGGACCCGACGCCGAGGAGATCAATCGGCGCCTTCATCAGCAGCTCGGCGGCGGGGCCCACGCGTCGCAGGGCATCGAGCGCGTGTCGGGCCAGCTCTACCTCTCCCACGACGCCCTCGACTCGGACCGGATCAGCGAGGCGCTCGCGACCCTCCTGACGGAGCAGCAGAGCTCGGAGGAGTCGGTGGCCATCCAGCGGGGTCCGCGCCTGAACTTCGAGATCCACTTCGAGAAGAACTCTGCCGCTCTCACCGAGGAGTCCATGAGGGGGCTCGACGAGCTCGGAAGCGTGCTCCAGGAGAGCTATCGGGAGATGCGCTTCGTGGTCGGCGGGCATACCGACCAGGACGGGGACGACGCCGTGAACGGTCCGCTCTCCCAGGCCCGGGCCGACTCGGCCCGCGCCTACCTGGTCGAGCGACATGGCATCGAGCCCGAACGTCTCGTCGCGCAGGGCTTCGGTACCTCGGATCCCCTGCGCGAGGTCGAGGAGACGCCTCAGGACAAGCTCTACAACCGGCGCGTGGACCTTCGCCCGCTGCGAAGCGAGCCGGAGGCGCGCAGCGATTCCGGTGGGGCCGTCGATTCCGACGAGCCCTGAGCGAGGGCGCCGGCCACGGAGGAGCCCCGTTCAGGCCTCGACGAGGCCGGCCCGGATCGCGAAGCGGACGAGACCCGAGACCTTGTGGATGTCGAGCTTCTCCATGAGGTTGGAGCGGTGGGAGTCGATCGTCTTGAGAGAGACGCCGAGCTCCGAGGCGATCTCCTTGCTCGACAGCCCTTCGGCGATCAGCTTCAGCACCTCGCGCTCGCGCTCCGTCAGCACCGAGACCCCGGACGGACCTGCATCGCCCGGACGCGCGATCGCGTCGACGACCTGCTGCGTGATGGCGGGCGAGAGATAGGAGGCGCCGGCGCGCACGGCGTCGATGGCGTTGTGAACGTCCTTCGAGGCCGAGTTCTTGACGACATAGCCGGAGGCGCCAGCTCGCAGGACCTCCTCGACATAGGCCCGACTCTCATGCATCGAGAGCACCAGGATCTTGCTCGCGCAGCCCGCCTTTCCGAGCTGACGCGTCGCGTCGATCCCGGAGAGCCTGGGCATGTTGATGTCCATGAGGACCACGTCCGGCCGCTTCTCCAGGACCAGGGCCACGGCCTCCTCTCCGTTGGACGCCTCGCCCACGACCGAGAAATCGGCTCGTGACTCGAGCAGTCGAATCAAACCCTCTCGAACGATCTGGTGATCATCCGCCACGACGATGCTGACCATCTCCAACCCCCCTGGCCCTCTCGGGCTCGAATCCCGGAGGAAAGGTTAGGCGGCCGTCCGGGGCAGGCCATACGGGAAAAGCCCGAGATTCTCGTCAACAAACCCGAGTGGGAGCCCCCGGAGACGAAGTCCCCCAGCTCGGGCTCAAGGCGCGAGCCCGCACTCCTGCATCCGGGCGTGGACGGCGCTGCGGATCTCTCGGGAGAAGCCCAGTGCGCCGTCGATCCACTCGCTCCCATCGAAGCCGTAGTTCCGACTGAGGGAGAGGCCGAGTCCGCCCTCGTCGAAGTCGCGCTCGATCTCCCGCCAGATCTCGCAGGGGATCGCCTCGCTCTCCTCGACCCGATCGATCAGGCCCGAGCCGTCCTGATCGAATCGAGCGACCATCTGGCGTGAGACCGCGTCGTGCCAGGTCGTGGAGCCACCCCGGGGCCGGTTGCCCCGCCCATCCTCCAGCGAGAGCAGGCGGTCCGGGATCCCGACCGGAGGCAGGTCGAGATCAAGGTCGAGGGGTGAGACGCGCGGTGCCTCGCGATCGCCGGCGGTCTTCGGGCTCGCAGCGGGGGGCGGCGTCGGGGGCGTGTGCTCGAAGGGCAGGGGACGCCCCTTGCGCGCGCGCGCGGCGTCGAGCGGCACGAGCTCGGCATGGACCTCGAGCGTCTCGCCCGGAGCCAGCCGGACCTCGCCCTCGAACGGGGCGTGGCCGCGCTTGTCGACCCGGATCGTGTGGTCTCCCACCGCGAGCACGTGGGCCTCGGGCCGCGTGCTTCCGTAGTCGAAGCCATCGATTCGAAGACGATCGTCCACGACGTTGGATCGCACCACGAGCCGCCCCTCGCCCTGGCAGATGCTGGGCTCGAAGCGACGGGTCCGACCCGGGGCGAGCGCGACGCTGCGGCGCCAGGAGTCGGGGCAGTCCTCGCGGGCCACCTCGAGCTCGTACCGCCCCGGATCGATCTCGAGGCGAGCGCCGTCGGCGGCGATCTTCAGCAGGAGCTCGTCGTCGTCCGATCGACGGATGCGCAGCTCCGCCCCCTTCGGCCGACTGTCGACGATGAGGCGGGCCTGCCCGGACTCGGCTCCGGGCTCGGAGGCTCCGGCACCGGCCGCGCCCGCATCGGGACCGATGATCCGGTAGCCCGCCAGCCAGGCCCCGAGGGATGCGGCCAGCAGGGTCAGGATCAGGGCCGTGCGGAGCGCACGGGAGGCTCTCCCGGGGCCAGAGACCAGTGCCTCGGACGAGGATCGAGCCCCGGCTTCCGCAGGCAGGGGGCTCGTCCAGTGCTCGAGGCTGCGGACGAGCGTGTCGCGCTCGCGCGCGAGCGCCTCGGCCGCTCGAGTTCCGGCGGCAATGCGTCGTTCGCGACGTTCGAGGATCTGGAGCAGGTGACGGCCGGCCTGCTCGATCTCTGCGCGCGAGGCGGTCTCATCCAGACCCAGCACCCGGAGAAGGCGCGGGAGAGGGAGCAAAGGGGTCTCGGGCGGCATCGGAACAAGCTAGCAGGGAGGGGGTCCTACGCGGACCGGGGCAAGCGGCCGGGGAGCGTGCGATGATCGGGGTCGCGCCCCGGCAGCTCGTCTCGATGGATGGGATGCTTCGGGACGCGGGAGGGCCGCGAAGGCGAGTGGACGCGGCTCCCAGCGCCCGGCGCGAGGTGCCCGGTGCGAGGGAGGAGAATGGGCCTCGAGATGGATCCGATCTGTCCCTACTGCGAGGAGAAGCCGCTCGAGCGATTCGAGGAGGACGGGCTGCTCCGCTGCCCGGCCTGCGGGCGCTGCGCGCTCGCAGCGAGCCGCGACCCGGCCGCGGGCCCCATCGAGTCCCCCGCGTCCTCCTCTGCGACCTCTGAGACGCCCGAGGGGGCCGCGAGCGCGCGGCGAGCACGGATGCGCGGCGCGCCCGGCGAGGTCCGGAGCCTGCCTCCGGCGATGGCCGGGCTGCTCTGCACGGTGGCCTTCTATGGACTGCTCCGTCTCTGGCCGGGCGCCGGGATCTCCCAGCTCTTCGCGAATCGCGGCTGGGTCCCCTACGTGATCACCGCGATCTCGGCCTGGGCCCTGGCCCTCCTGGCAGCGAAGATGCATCGACTGCGCCAGGAGTCGCAGGTGCTCGACCGGTCCCTCGTCCCGCCCACGGAGAGTGGCCGGCTGCAGCCCGACGACGCAGCCGGCGCGCTGGCTGCGCTCCGCGCCCAGCCTCCCGCGATTCGCGAGAGCTTCCTCGCGCGTCGACTCGAGCGCGCGCTTCGGCATTTCGAGTCGCGCCGTCGGGCCGTCGAGGTGGTCGAGCATCTCGCGGCGGAGTCGCGCGCGGACGAGGTGCGTGTCGATGCGAGCTACAGCCTGGTGCGGGTCTTCGTCTGGGTGGTGCCGACGCTGGGCTTCATCGGCACGGTGATCGGGATCGGCTCGGCGGTGGGCGGCTTCTCCGAGACGCTCGAGGCGGCGGCCTCGCTCGATGCCATGAAGGAGTCGATCGGCTCCGTGACGAGCGGTCTCGGAGTGGCCTTCGACACGACGTTGCTGGCGCTGGTCATGAGCATCCTGATCATGTTTCCGGCCAACGCAGTCCAGCGCGTGGAGGAGGGGCTGCTCGGCGCCGTCGACGAGTACTGCTCGGACCACCTCGTCCAGCGGCTCGAGGACGAGAGCGGCTCCGAGTCGCAGGAGGCCCTGATCGACGCCCTGGCCGGACGGCTGGTCGAGGCGATGGGCGCTCGCGGGACTGCGGGAGCCTCGGGAGAGCAGGGATAGGATGCCGCGAGGCAATCGCGTCCAGCTCTCGCTCTTTCCGTTCATGAGCGTGCTCGCCTGCACGATCGGGGCACTCACGCTCCTCCTCCTCTCCCTCTCCCTGACCTCCGTCGGCGCTCCCGGTCTCTCCGGGGAGTCGGCGCCCGAGACGTCGTCCGACGAGCGCCCGGAGCCGCCCGACGGGATCACGAGCGGAAGGGAGCCGGCCGAGGATCGGCGCGACGCCATCGAGCGCGCGGAGGCGACCTGGGCGGCTCTCGATCGGGCCCTCGAGGCGCGGGGACTGCCTGCGGGATCGGATCTCGAGCGGCTGCGCCGGGCGCTCGAGGACGTAGAGCGACGGGAGCGGAGCCTCGAGACGCTCGAGCAGATCGAGGCCCGCATGGCCGAGATCCAGAGGACGCAGGAGAGCGTCGAGACGTCGATCGAGGTCCTGGAGAGTCGGCGTCAGACGCTCCCGATCCTGATCGATCCGACGGGACTCTCGCGGGATCAGAAGCCCTTCTTCATGGAGTGCGACGGCGGAGGACTCACGGCCCATCGCGCGACGGATGACCTCGAGTACTTCATTCCGCTCGACGCCGTCGGCAGCCATGGCGACTTCAATCGCTATCTGCGGCGGATCCGGGCGACGCCGGGCGCGCTGCTCGTGCTGCTGGTGCGACCGGGCGGAGTCGAGGCCATGGATCGGGCGGCGGAGCTGGCTCGAGCCGCCGGCGTCCGGGTCGCGCGCATGCCGCTTCCCGGCGACGGGGAGCTCGATTGGCGTCTGCTGCGCGAGGCCGAGGCGGCCCGTCCGGTGGGCGGAGCGGGCTGAGCATGCCGTCGTCGCGCCGCGGGCTTCCCGACAATCTCGATCCCCTCGTCGATACCCTCTCGAACGTCGTGGGGATCCTGGTGATGGTCGTCGCGTTGACGCAGATCCAGGTCGGCGACGCGATCGATCGACTGATGGCTGTCGAGGCGGCGGAGCGCTCTCCGTCCTCCGATCCGGTCGGGATCGCCGAGGGCGGGCCGGGAGCGGCCGCCGCTTCGGATCTGGCGCAGCTCGAGGCCCGGCGGGAGCGGGTCCTCGCTCGCGCCGGATCGACGCTCGAGGGGTCGCTCCGCGCCGCAGAGACGATGCTCGCGCGGGTGATGGAGATGCCGAGCGGCGAGCGCACGAGCGTCGACGCGGGCGGCGAGGCGCTCCGCGCGCGGATCCTCGAGCGTCGCTCGGAGCTCGAGCGCGCGCGCGGATCCCTCGCCGACCGCGAGGCCCATGCCGAGGCCCTGCGCGAGGTGCCGCGCGAGCTGGTCGCGCGGCTGCCGGATCCCGAGGTGTTGACCGGTCGCGAGCAGTGGATCTTCTGCCGCCACGGGCGCTGCTACCTCGCGAGCCAGGCCGAGCTCGTGGGCGCGGGCGAGTCGGCGATCGGCCGCATCCTGGTGCATCACCTCGACGCGCGCACGGTGCGTCCCGACGAGTACGAGGCCCTGGCGCACTACCTGCGCAAGAAGGACATCGGGCACGGGCCCTTCGTCTGGCGCTTCGTGACCCGACCCGAGCCCAGAGCGCGGCTGGTCTGGACATCGCGGGAGAGTGGCATCGAGCCCTCCCGGCTCGAGAGCTCTCCGGCGTTGCGTCGATGGCTCGTGGCTCGGGACCCCACCAAGGACTTCATCCGCTTCCACGTCTGGAGCGATAGCTTCGAGGCCTATCTCGAGGCGAGGCGGATCGTCGAGACCGCGGGCTTCCGTGCGGGCTGGAAGGCGTACGAGACGGGGGAGGAGCTCGATCTGCCCGTCACCTTCGGCTCGCGGCGGCCGGCGGAGCGTCCCATCGAGGTCGATTGAGGCGAGGCGCGGGCGCCTCGGGTCGCGGCGGATCGCGCGGCGTCGATCCGGGCTGGGCACTGCGCTCGAACTCGCGTATAAAGTCGGACCCGCAGGCTCCGAGCCGTGGCTTCCGAAGCGAGCCGGCTCGCGGACGGGGGTCGGTCTCCGAGGGGCGCGGCTTCGGGAGCGTGGCCGGCGAGGGCGCCCGGAGAGGGCGCCCGGAGAGAGCGTGCGGAGAGAGGGTGGCGGAGGCGATGAGCGATCGGCCCGACGACGTCGTGCTCGAGGAGCTGAAGGCGCTCGAGAAGGTCACCTCGCAGCTCGCGGAGATCCCTCCGAGTCGGACGGCCAGCGAGGCGCCGCTGCTGAGAGAGCTCGAGCGCCTCCGCGATCGGCTCCTGTCGGGCGACGAGAGCAAGGACCTCTCCGCGCTGACGGAGCAGTACCACAATCAGTCGGCGATCCTGAGCCAGATCCGCCGGGCGGGCCCACCGGGTAGAGTCGATCCCGGGTCGCCCTACTTCGCGCATCTGCGGCTGGAGGAGGAGGGGCGACGCCGTGATCTCTTCCTCGGTCGCGTGACGTGTCTCGAGAAGGGCGTGCGCATCGTCGATTGGCGCGACGCTCCGATCTCCAGGATCTTCTACGGCTATCGTCAGGGGGAGGACTACGACGAGGAGATCGCGGGCCGGGAGCGTCAGGGGATCGTTCTCGCCCGACGCATGGTCCGGATCCGGGACGGCGTGCTCGAGAGGGTGCAGGCTCCCGAGGGAGACTTCATGCTGGACGTGGCCGAGCCGACCGGCTGGCGCCGGAATCCGCTGGGCACTCCCCGACTGGCGGGGGGCGAGGCCGCGGCCTTGCGCTTCGGGGAGGGGGACGCGGTCGCCCGCAGCCGTCGCATGGGAGAGGGCCCGTCCGGCGAGCCCCTGCGCGCCGACAAACATCTCCCCGAGATCACGAGCCTGATCGATCCAGCCCAGTTCGGGCTGATCACCCGCCCGGCTCGCGGATACCTGGTGATCCGGGGAAGCTCGGGCTCGGGCAAGACGACGGTCGCGCTTCATCGCATCGCCTACCTGGCGTACGCGGATCCCCGGATCGACGGGCCGGAGACCCTGGTGGTGGTCTTCTCCCGGGCACTCTCTCGTTATGTCGCACACGTCCTCCCCTCGCTCGGGCTCGAGAACGTTCGGATCGTGACCTATCGCGAGTGGGCGCACGAGATCCGTCGCAGGCTCTTCCCGCGCCTTCCCGGCGGTCTCCGGGACGACACGCCCGCTATCGTGCAGCACCTGAAGCTGCACTCCGGCCTCGAGATCGCCCTGCGGCGTCAGGTCGAGCGCGTGTCGGGATCGGCCTCCCCGGACCAGGCCTACGACGACTGGGCGAGCGTCCTCACTCAGCGCCCGCTGCTCGACGAGGTCTTCGCGGAGATCGCGCCCGGACGCTTCAGCGAGCGGGATCTCGACCGCTTCGTGGATTGGAATCGCCGTCGGCTCGAGGCGCTCGACGCGGCTCGCGCGGGCGAGTCCGATCCCGACGCCGAGCTCGACGCCGAGGACGATGCGCTGCTCCTTCGCGCCTGGCAGCTTCGGGTGGGTCCGTTGGCCGGTCCGGCGAAGCGACCGCTGAAATACCGACACGTCGTGATCGACGAGGTGCAGGACTTCGCCCCTCTCGAGGTCCGGGTCCTGCTCGATTGCCTCCGCTCCGACGCGAGCATCACGCTGGCGGGAGACACGCAGCAGCATCTGATGGATCACTCGGGCTTCACGTCCTGGCCGGCCTTCTTCGAGGAGGTCGGCCTCGGCGGAGCGCAGATCGAGACCTTGAAGGTGAGCTACCGGTCCTCGGTCGAGGTGATGGAGTTCGCGGGCTCGGTCCTCGGCGAGCTGAAGGAGGAGGAGGAGCTCGTGGCGACGCGGTCGGGTCCCCCGGTCGAGCTCTTCCGCTTCACGGATCGGGGCGCGTGCGTGGCCTTCCTGGCCGACGTGCTCCGCGAGCTCATGGCGAGCGAGCCGATGGCGTCGGTGGCGGTGCTCACGCCGAGCCCGACGGCGAGCGACCTCTATCATGCGGGGCTCGAGCGCGCGGATCTGCCGCGACTGCGACGGATCCGAGAGGGCGAGTTCCCCTTCGAGGCGGGGATCGAGGTCACCGAGGTCGGACAGGTCAAGGGCCTGGAGTTCGACTATGTCGTGGTCCTCGACGTCGACGCGAGCAGCTATCCCGACACGCCCGCCGCCCGACGGATGCTGCATGTCGCGGCGACGCGCGCGGTCCATCAGCTCTGGATGATGAGCGTGGGGACGCCCTCGCCGCTGGTGGAGACGATCGAATGCCGCTAAGGGTCGGGGAGAGGGAGTCAGGGATGGGGTACCGACGCGGAGACCGGGTTCGAATCAAGAACCCGAGCAGTGAGTACACGGGCTGCCGAGGCACGATCGCCGACGACCCGGCGCCGGGGGTCGCGGTCCTCGGTCATCATGTCGCCATCGACGGCGAGAACGGGATCACGCGACCCTTCCTTCTCGGCGACCTCGAGCCCCTGCGGCCCGCTCGGGTGGGCAGCCGTTCCGGAGCCGCGCGTCCCCGGGAGCGGGAAGGGCGGACCGGAACGAAGGGAGCGGAGGCCTCGAGAGACGGCCGGCCGGGAGCGTGAGCGGGCTCGAGCGCATCCATCTCTCGCCGGGTGGCCCCGGTCTCGTCGAGATCACCGCGGAGATCGAGGAGATCGTCGCGCGCTCCGATCTCCGGGACGGCCTCTGCACGCTCTTCGTGCCCCATACCTCCGCGAGCCTGATGATCCAGGAGAATGCCGATCCCGCCGTCCGACGGGATCTCGAGAGCTGGCTCGCGAGGCTGGTTCCGGAGGACGATCCGCTCTACACGCATACCCAGGAGGGACCGGATGACATGCCGGCCCATGTGAAGTCCGCTCTGACGGCGACCTCGCTCTCCATCCCGGTGGAGTCGGGGAGGCTCCTTCTGGGGACCTGGCAGGGGATCCACCTCTGGGAGCATCGCCGACATCCCGGCCGGCGCACCATCCTCGTCCACCTGGGCTGATCGACTGGGCTGCTCGGATGCCGCCGGAGCTCCCGAGCCTCCCGGGCCAACCTGTCGGGGCCGTCTTCGCGCCGGCGTGTCGAAGCGCCTCGGAGCCCTTCTCTCGACCTCGGATCGGGCAGCGCCTCAGGAGCTTCTCGCGCTGTCCGTGCGCGAGGAGGCCTCGCCCGGGCCCTCGAGCGGATCGCCGAGCCGGTCGTCGACGAGATCGTCGAGAAAGCGCAGCTCGACCTCGGCTCTGCGCCGACGCACGTGCTCGCGGAGAGCGCGGCGGGTCTCGGCTTCCTGCCAGTCCGCCTGCACCTTGGGATGGATCTCCGCCAGGGGTGGGAGCCGTCCGGGCACCCGCTCGTGGATCCAGACCGCGTGCAGCCCGAAGGCGGACCCGACGGGCCCCAGCCAGGAGTCGACCGGAGCCGCTCGCACGGCGGCCTCGAAGGCGGGGCCGAGCCGGGACGTGATGCGGGTCGGGGAGACGAGCCGAAGTCGATGACCTGCGAGGAAGGGGTCTCCCTCGCGCACGGCCACCTCCGGCTCGATTCCGCCGTCGCGGAGTCGTTCCAGAAGCCGGTCGGCCTCGACGGAGAGCGTCTCGCCCCGCTTGTCGCGAGAGAGGTAGACATGGGTCAGGTCGAGCAGCGGAGGCTCGCGCCAGCGGGACGCAGTCTCCCGGTAGTGGCGTGCGAGCGCCGCCTCGTCGATCGGACGGGCGCGGACACGGGCGCGGACGACGGCCTGTGCCCGGTCGAC
>CAYXLY010000035.1:0-17000 GCA_964466005.1 uncultured Spirochaetaceae bacterium
GCGATCAGGAGTCGATGCATCGGAGTGGCCTCGTGGAGCAGGGCACGGTGCGGACGCCGTCAGCATAGCCGGACGGATCGGCGGCCGGTGCGCGCGCGAGCGACGCGGAGTCCGGATGCGATCGCCGCGGGAAGCTGCCAAGATCCGTCGGCGTTCCGGTGCGAGGCTGCCGGACGCGAGCGCCTGCCATCGCCGCGGGCGTTCCGGTCAGCCTCCACGGCGAGGAGGGCTCGACATGTTGGATCTCGACGCAGACGACCTGCTGACGACGACGCGCACGGTTCGAAAGAGGCTGGACTTCGATCGGCCCGTTCCCCGCTCCTTGATCGAAGAGTGCCTGGAGATCGCCTTCCAGGCACCGAACGGCGGAAACCTGAACAGCTGGAGATGGATCGTGATCGATGATCCCGAGCTGATCGCGCGCGCGGCGGAGATCTACAACGCGGGCCTCGACGACTTCATCGCCACCTTCGGCGACGCGGGATACGTCGGCGCGAGCGTGCCCGGAGCCGATCGGATCGAGGAGTCGACCCGCTACCTGCGTGAGCATTTCCATCGCTGCCCGGCGCTGCTGCTCCCGCTCTTCGCGGGCCGGCCGGAGGGAGCGAACGTCTTCTATCAGGCCAGCCTCTGGGGGTCCATCATCCAGTCCGTCTGGAGCTTCATGCTCGCGCTGCGGGCGCGGGGACTCGGCAGCGCGTGGACGACCGGTCACCTGTGGCGGGAGCAGGAGCTCGCCTCTCTCCTGGGCATCCCGGAGGAGAGCTTCACCCAGGTCGGTCTCTTCCCGATCGCCTATACGCTCGGGACGGACTTCAAGCGGGCCTATCGCCGGCCCGCCACCGAGGTGATCGGCTGGAACGGGCTCCCCTGAGCCGCCCCCGCCCCTCCGGCCCACCTCCAGCCGGATCGAGAGAGCCTGGCAGTTCCAGAGGGGCGTAGGGGGCGGGCCGGAGCCCGTGCCCGACTCCGGTCGCGGAGTCCGCTCGGGTCGGTGGCCGTGGGGGTCGGGCCCTGCTATAACGATGTTCAACCAACTGAACATCCATCAAGGTTTCGAATCCAGATCAATGACTTCGATATCCCCCAGGGAAGACGAGGCTGGGAGTCGGATCGAAGAGCGTCGGGAGCGTCAGCGACAGGATGCCCGCAGGGCCATCCTGGATGCCACCGAGGAGCTCGTGATCGAGTCGAATGGCACGGACTTCTCGATCCGTCGACTCGGCCAGCGTTCCGGCTACTCGGCGCCCACCGTCTACCACTATTTCGGTGACAAGGACGGGCTCATCGATGCGCTGCTCGAGGAGCGCATCGCGCGGCTCGCCAGTCAGCTCGAGGAGGTGCCGTCGACGGACGAGCCTCGCCGGGACCTGCGCGCCATCCTGCTCTCGTACTACGCCTTCAGCTGTGCCCACCCGACCTTCAGTCGGCTGATGTGGACCCTCACGCGCAAGGGCGAGAGCCGGATGCCGCCCGCAATGGAGCGGGTGAAGGGCTGCATCGAGGCGCATCTCGAACGCTGCGCCGAGGACGGCCGGCTGGGCGACTTCGACGCCGAGACGGCCGGCTGGGTCCTCTGGGCCCAGATCTACGGCCTGGTCTCCCTGCAGCTCATGGAGCCCGAACGGATGCTCGATGCGGACGTCGCCGAGCGCGCGCTCGACACCCTGTTCCTCGGCATGGCCGAGGCGAACCCGAATGGAACGGAGAGTGAGTCGGCATGACGGCTCGGCAGACCTGGCTGACGATCTTGTTCGGTGCGCTGGCCTTCGGCGTCTCTGGATGCGAGGAAGAGGGGGTGACGACCGAGGCGATCCTGCCCTCGGTCTCGGCCGCCGAGGTCGTATCGATCGACCTCGAAGAGGAGATCCGTGCGAGCGGAGACCTTCGGGCACGTCTCCATACCGTGATTGCCGCCGAGGTGGCCGGTCGGGTGACGGAGATCCGGATCGACGAAGGCGGATCGGCCCAGGCGGAGTCGGTCGTCCTGGAGCTCGACCCCGACCGGCGTCGACTCGACGTCGCCGCGGCGGAGGCGCGACTCGCGCAGGCTCGCGCGAATCTCGTGAAGGAGAGGCGCCAGGCAGACCGGATCCGGAAGCTCCGCTCGGAGAGCGTGGCCTCGGTGCAGCAGCTCGAGGAGGCGGAGACGGCGCTGCTGCTCGCGCGGTCCGCGGTCGAGGCGGAGGAGGCCGCCGTGGGTGTCGCGGCGCGCGCCCTGGCTGACGCGAGCGTGTCCGCGCCCTTCAGCGGCCTCGTCTCGCGTCGCATGGTGCAGCTCGGCGAGTTCGTCCAGCCCGGGACCCCGCTCTTCGAGCTCGTGGCCCTCGATCCGCTCGAGGCGATCTTCAGTCTGACCGAGCTCGACACGGAGCGGGTCCGGCTGGGACAGAGGGTCCAGATCCGGGTCGGCGCCTTCCAGGGGCGTGTCTTCGAAGGCGTGGTGACCTTCGTCGCACCGACCGTCGATCCCGCCACCCGGACGCTCCGGATCAAGGCGGAGGTGAACAACGAGCAGGGCCTTCTCCGGCCGGGGCTCTTCGCGCGCGTGAGCCTCGGGGTGGATCGCCGGGAGGACGTGCTGATGGTGCCCGAAGAGTCCCTGACCCAGAGCTCGGGCAACGCCTATCTCTATCGGCTCGATGCCGACGACCGGGTCGAGCGCGTCGAGGTCCAGACGGGGGCCCACGAGGCGGGACTCGTCGAGGTCCGAGGTCCGCTGGTCGCCGGGCAGAGGGTCGTCCGGCGGGGCCATGGGGGCCTCTCCGACGGCATGGTCGTCGTCGTCCGGGACCTCGAGCGGCGGATGCTCGAGTCCGCCGGTAGACCGCAGGGAGGCGTGGACTCGTGAGCCTCTCCGACATCTCGATCCAGCGCCCCGTCCTGACCTGGATGATGGTGCTCGCGCTCGCGACCTTCGGCGTGCTGGGCTTCGTACGCCTCGGAGTCGATCAATATCCCGACATGACCTTCCCCTTCGTGGGCGTCGTCGTGACGCTCGAGGGCGCCTCTCCCTCGACGCTCGAGGACGAGGTCGTCAAGCCGCTCGAGGAGTCCTTCGCGACGCTCGAGGGGATCCGGCACGTCTACTCCGAGGCGACGCAGAGCGTCGCGCGGGTGATGATGGAGTTCGAGCTCGACCACGACCTCGACATCGCCGCGAACGACGTCCGGGACAAGCTGAACAGCGCCATGGGCGACCTGCCCGACGAGATCGAGCCGCCGATCATGGGCAAGGCCGACTTCTCGCAGTTCCCGATCATCTACGCGCAGATCACGACGAGCCTCCCGATCACGGAAGCCACGGAGTACATCGATCGCCATATCGTGCCGGTCGTCGAGAGCATTCCCGGCGTGGCCAGCGTCGGGCTCTTCGGCGGCCTCGAGCGCAACATCCGCATCTGGATCGACCCCGACGCGTTGCGCGCCCGGAACCTGGCTGCGAGCGACGTGCTCGAAGCGCTCCGCCGCGAGCACGTGGAGCGCCCCGGCGGCTTCGTGGAAGGTGAGAACGTCGAGTGGGCTCTCAAGACCGACGCGGAGTTCCGCTCGCTGCCCGAGCTGGCCAACATGATCGTCTCCTGGGAAGGAGAGGCGCCCATCCGCCTGTCCGACGTAGCGCGCCTCGAGGACGGCTCGGAAGACGTTCGAGAGGCCGCCCACATGAATGGCAAGCCCGGGCTGGCGCTGGGCGTCGTCAAGCAATCGGACGGCAACACGGTCGCGATCGTCGACGAGTTCTATCGCCGCATGGATGCGCTCCGCGGGAGCACGCCGGACGGGATCACGATCGTCGGCTCGGAGGGCTTCATCGACAACGCCCAGCCGATCATCGAGTCCTTCGAGGAGACGATGTTCGCGCTCATCTTCGGCGGCGTCCTGGCCGTCTTCGTCGTCTTCGTCTTCATGCGCCGGGCGCGTCCGACCCTGATCGTGGCCGCGGCGATCCCGCTCTCGTTGATCGCCACCTTCGGCATGATCTGGGTCTTCGACTTCACCCTCAATACGATGACCCTGCTGGGTCTGACCCTCGCGATCGGAGTGGTGATCGACGACGCGATCATCGTCCTCGAGAACATCGAGCGTCATCGCGAGGGAGGCCTCGGCGCACGGGCGGCGGCCGGCGTGGGGACGCGAGAGATCACCTTCGCGGCCGCGGCCGCGACCTTCTCGGTCGCCGCGGTCTTCCTCCCCGTCGCCTTCGCCACGGGCCAGATGGGAAGCTTTCTCACCGAGTTCGGGATCACGGTCGCGGTGGCGGTGATCATCTCGCTCTTCGTGGCGCTCTCCCTGACCCCCATGCTGGCGGCGAGGATGCCGCCTCCCAAGGAACGCGGTCCGGGCAGCCTCTACGCTCGTCTCGAGATCTGGTTCAACGGGCTCGAGGAGCTCTACCGGCGCATCCTCGACTGGACGCTGACGCACCGTCTGATGACGACGGGAATCGCCGTCGGGGCGATCCTGCTCGCGGTGCTGGCGGGCAGTCGCCTTCCGGGCGAGTTCATGCCGAGCACGGACTCGAGCTCCCTGGCGGTCGAGTTCCGAACACCTCCGGGCACCTCGCTCGAGCAGACCATCGAGATCCTCTCTCGGAACGAGGCCTGGTTCCTCTCCCAGCCCGAGCCGGTCTCGCTCTTCGGTCGCATCGGCTCGACCTCGATGAGCATCGGCGGACCGACCGACGGCTTCCTGGGCGTGCGGCTGCGCCCGATCGACGAGCGGGAGCGGAGCGCGGAGGAGGTCATGCAGGCAGCTCGGATCGCGCTGTCCGAGATCCCGGGCCAGGAGTTCGCCGTGATCGACCCGACGGGCATGAACTCCCGGGACTTCCAGGTGGAGATCCTCGGCAATACCAGCCTCGAGGAGCTCGACCACTATTCCGAGCTCCTCATGCAGCGCCTCGATGCGGACGGCGGCCTCGTCGATCTCGACAAGAGCCTTCAGCTCGGCCTCCCGGAGGCGAGGGTGGTTCCCGACCGGGAGAAGGCGGCCGCATTGGGGATCGACGCCGCCACGGTGGCGGAGATCGTGCACGCGATGATCGGCGGGCTCGACGTCGCGAAGTTCCGCGATGGGGAAGAACGCCACGACATCCGGCTCCGCATGGAGTCGAAGGACCGCGACACGCTGGAGGCGATCGGAGGGCTCTGGGTGCGAGCCCGCAACGGGGAGCTCGTCGATCTGCGCAACGTGGTCCGGATCGAGAAGGGCGCGACGGCCTCCTCGATCACGCGCACGGATCGGATGCGGAGCGTCCAGGTGATGGCGAACCTGGAGGGGGTGAGCCTCGGGGAGGTCATCGAGAGGGCGAGGGCCCACGCGGACGAGATCCTCCCGCCCCACCTCTCGCTCCGATTGACCGGGGACGCGGAGGCCATGCGCGAGTCGGGACAGCAGTTCATGCTGATGCTCGGGCTCGCGGTGCTCGTCATCTACATGGTCCTCGCGGCCCAGTTCGAGAGCTTCCTGCAGCCGCTGATCGTGATGCTGGCTCTTCCGTTCTCGATGGTGGGGGCGCTCGGAGGGCTCTGGGCGCTGGACATGTCGCTGAATCTGTTCAGCATGATCGGCATCGTCCTGCTGATCGGCCTGGTGACGAAGAATTCGATCCTGCTGGTCGACTACGCGAATCAGCTTCGCGCGGAGGGCTCGTCGGCCGAGGACGCGATCCGCCGCGCTGCGCCCGTGCGGATGCGGCCCGTACTGATGACCGCCCTGTCGATGATCTTCGGCGTCTTGCCCGCCGCGATCGGGATCGGTCCCGGGTCCGAGACGCGGGCGCCGATGGCGGTCGCGACCGCGGCGGGGATGTTCACGTCCATGTTGCTGACCCTGCTCATCGTGCCCGTCTTCTATCTCGCCCTCGAGGCGGTGCGGGCGTTCTTCTCGCGCAGAGAGCGAGAAGAACCCACGACCGGGGCCCCGGTCTGGTCCGGTGGCGAGGCGAGTCGGGCGGAGACTCCGTGAGCCCGGCGGAGGATGGCGACCTCTCCGTCTTCCTGGCCACCCGCCTCCTCGAGGAGGTCGAGGCCGAGCTCGGGTCCGTCTTCGACCTGACCCCCGCTCGGACGCAGGATCCCCTGCGTGAGCTGCGGGAGATCGGAGCCGAGCCGGATGCCGTGCTCGTCTCCCTGGATCGGCCGATGAGCGCGGATGCGATCGAGGCCCTGCCTCGAAGCGTGCGGGCGCTGGCGACCTACTCCGTCGGCACGGACCACATCGACCTCGATGCGGCGGCGGATCGGGGGCTCGCCGTCTTCAATACGCCCGGCGTCCTCTCCGACTCCGTCGCGGAGAACGCGATCTTCCTCATGCTGGGCGCGGCCCGTCGCGCGACGGAGAGCCTCGATCTGATCCGAAGCGGTCGTTGGCAGGGCTGGAGCCCCACGCAGCTCGTGGGCGTCGAGCTCATGGGCAAGAATCTCGGGATCCTCGGAATGGGAGACATCGGCAGGCGAACCGCGACGCGGGCCCAGGCGCTGGGGATGAGCGTCCTCTATTGCAATCGCCATCGATTGCCCGAAGAGCAGGCCCTGGGTGCCGGGTTCCGGGAGACGGCTCACGCGCTGGTCGCGGACAGCGACGTGCTGCTGCTCGCTTGTCCGTCGACGCCCGAGACGCGCGGCATCGTCGATGCCGCGCTGCTGGAGGCGGCGCGCCCGGGGCTGATCGTCGTGAACATCGCTCGCGGCGACCTCGTGGAGGATCGGGCGCTGATCGCGGCCCTGGGGTCGGGCCAGGTGCGAGCCGCTGGCCTCGACGTCTTCTCGGGCGAGCCGGACTTCGATCCGGCCTACCTCGACCTGCCCAACGTCTTCATGCTTCCCCACATCGGCAGCTCGACGATCGAGGCGAGGCTCCGGATGGGCCGCATCCTCATCGAGGCGCTGCGCGCCTGGTCGGCGGGAGGCCACCCCTCGAATCGAGTGGTCTGACGGCCGAGCCGAAGGGAAGGGCCGGGGCCCGCGAGTCGGGGGCCTCTCCGCTCAGGCGGCGCCGCGTCCGCGAGCCGCGCCCGGCAGCGGATGCGTGGCGGAGAGCGGATGGGTCGCGGCCTGCCTGCCGGCCAGGCGTCCGAAGAAAGTGCAGTCTCCGAGAGACATGCCCGAGCTGTACCCCTCCGCCCAGCGAGGAAGCCCGCAGGCGGTTCGTCCGGCTGCGTACAGCCCGGGTATGACCGCACCGTCCACGTCGAGGACCTCGCCCGTCGGTCGGACGCGAAGGCCGCCCAGCGTGAAGTAGGGATAGAAGGCCTCTCCGATCGTGCAGGAGAGCGCGGCGAAAGGGGGCTCGTCCAGCGGCTTCAGCCAGGCGGGCGACTTGTGGAAGAGAGGATCCTCACCCTTCGCTGCATGGCGGTTGTGCACGGCGACGGTCGACGTGAGCGTGCCCTCGGTCATGCCGAGCTCGTCCTCGACCTCCTCCCAGGTCTCGCCGACGGCGGCGATCTCCCAGCGTTGCAGCTCGGTCGGCTGGGTGAACAGGGCATCGTCGACCAGCAGGTAGATCCTGTCCCCGACCTGGCGCGTGCAGTAGATGGCGATGCGGCCGGGGTAGGCATCCTCGTTGATGAACCGATCGCCGCGCTCGTTGACGAGGATGCCTTTCACGTTCGATTCGGGCGGGTAGATGGGCAGGGTCGTGAAGAGCTCGTCCATGTGGATCGCCGCTCCGCCCGCGCTCATGCCCAAGCGGATGCCGCTTCCGTCGTCGTAGCCTCCGCTCAGTGCATCTTCGGCCAGCCTCGCGACCTGGGGCGCGTATTGCCGGAGCATCTCCCGATTCAGGACGAAGCCGCCGGCGCAGAGAATGACCCCGTTCCGCGCCCTCGCGAAACGTTCCTCCCCCTCGACCGAGAGGACCAGTCCGCAGACCCGGCCCTCGTCGTCGAGGATCAGGGCCTGCGCGCGGGTATCGAAATGCGTCTCCACCCCCAGCGCCGCCACGCGCTTCGCCAGGGAGCTCACCAGGAGGAATCCGCCCGTCTCCCCGACGGCGTCCGGAAGGTGGCCGCGCGGGCAGGGCTTTGCCTGCTCGTTGAAGGGCCATGCATACTCGCTTCCCGACAGGATCAGGCAATCCCCGGTGCCCGGCATCATGGTCTTGCCCGGGATGTGCGTCTTCCGATAGGGGATCCCCTGGGAGACCAGCCAGTCGAAATGATCGAGCGCGCCCTCTGCGTAGAGGCGGACCCGCTCCTCGTCGGCGTCCGGACCACCGGCCAGCATCATGTAGCGGAAGAAGTCCTCGGTCGAGTCCTCGAAGCCGTTCTGGCGCTGGACGGGCGTCCCGCCGTTTCCACCGAGATAGATGTCTCCGCCCGCCATGGCGCTGGTGCCACCGGGGCCCGAGGAGACCTCGAAGAGGGCGACGGAAGAGCCGGCTTCGGCTGCCTCGATCGCGGCCGACGCTCCGGCCGAGCCGAATCCGACCACGAGCACGTCGGCCTCGACGTGCCACGAAGGGACGCGCTCGAGAGGGCAGGGATGGCTGGGCGACCATTGCGAAGACATCGAAGACCTTCGAATCGAGCGGGCCGGCAGTCGCGGCCCGGCAATTTTGATAGCCTCACTCTAGCATCCCGGCGAAGAGCCACTGTCGAGCCGGGGGCGCGTTTCCGGCTCGGGCTCGCGGCGGAGAATCGTGGGCAGGGCCGCCGAGCGGCGCGGGAAGAAGCGGAAAGATGCGGCAAGAGGGAGGAAGAGAGAAGATGACACGCAGTCGAGCCGAGGCCGAGGAACGGATTCTCGAGGGCCGGGTCTGGGACGATTTCTGCGACCGGCTGAAGGCCGCCGGCGCGCTCGTGCGGCACGAAGGCGCTCCCAAGGACGTCTACACCCAGGCGCTCGGATACCGCTATCTCACGCGCATTCTCCGGGCGGGACTGGAGAGCGCGGTCGACTACGCGGATCCCCAGTACCCCGCATTCTTCCGGCTCGCCGACGAGACCAAGAAGATCCTCAACGACAACCCGGACAACTACTACCAGAACTGCAAGATCGACGGCCGCTTCGACTACCGCATCACGGGACAGAGGGGAACGGTGCGCTGGTTCAGTCTCGGCGTGAAGGCGGGCGGAGGCAACGTCGAGGCGATGTCGAGTACGGGCGAGATCGACTCCTCGCAGATCACCTTCGACGAAGACGGCCGCTTCGAGGTGATCATGAGCAAGGACGAGAAGCCCGGAAACTGGCTGCCGATGACCGAGGACTCGGGCATGCTGATCGTGCGTCAGACCTTCGGGATCCGGAATGAGGAGAAGCGCGCCGAGCTCGAGATCGAATGTCTGAATCCGGAACGGCCGAATAACAACCTTCGTCCCGAAGAGCTCGAGCCCCGTCTCGAGCAGGCGCTCGGATTCCTCGAGAATACCGTCCAGCTCGGCTCGAGGTGGACCGACGACTACAAGGCGCGGACCCTCAACGCGCTCCCGCTGCACGACCAGGCGGTCCTGCAGGCCGCGGGAGGCGACCCCACGATCCGCTACTACCAGAGCCACTGGGCACTCGAGCCAGAGGAGGCCCTCCTGGTCACGCTGTCGGACATTCCGGACTGCCAGACCTGGAACCTGCAGCTCTCGAACTACTGGATGGAGTCGCTGGAGCATCGCTTCTTCGACATCTCGGTGAACAAGTTCACCGCCCGAGCCGAGCCGGATGGCAGCGTGCGGATCCTGATCGCCCACGAGGATCCCGGTCCCTCGTTTCCGAACTGGCTGAACACCCTGGGCCACGCCGAGGGCGGGATGCTGGCTCGCATCGTGGGCGCCACGGCTCCCCCGCCCAAGGAGCTGGCCACCGAGGTGGTGCGGCTCGCAGACGTGAAGGGCGGCGCCTGAGGAGTCGGAAGGCGTCGACCCGAACGCCCCGTCCGCCGAGCTGGCGGGTCATCGAAGGGGTCGACACCTCGAAGGAGTCATCGAGCTCGATCGGATCGGCCGGGTGCCGGGGCGGGGGCGTTCGGAGCCGGGATCGTGCCGACCCCGGACGGGCATCGACGCCGAGAGGAGAGCAGGGATGGAGATCCTTCGTGGGCCGGGGACCGGGGTGATCGTGACCGGAGGCGCCTCCGGGATCGGGCGGGCCTCGGCGCGAGCGCTCGCAGCCGTCGGGCGTCCGGTCGCGATCTGGGACGTCGACGCGGAGCGAGCGCAGGCGGTGGCGGGAGAGATCGCGGCGGAGGCGTCGGTCGCGACCTGCGCGGCGGGCTTCGACCTCTGTGAGACCGAGCGCTTCGAGGATGCCCTGGACGAGGCGCGCCGGGCGCTCGGCACGCTCGGAGGCCTCGTTCACTCCGCGGGCATCGCCCTTCCGGTGCCCGTCGACGATCTCGACGAGGAGAGCTGGGACCGGGTCCTGGACATCAACCTGCGATCGCAGGCGTTGCTCGTGAGGGCGATGCTCCCCGATCTTCGACGGCATGCGGGCTCGGCGATCGTCGGCGTGGCGTCGATCAACGCGATCCTGGGCAATGGCGCCAACCCGGCCTATGGCGCCTCGAAGGCCGGCTTGCTCGGTCTCACCCGATCGCTCGCGGATCGCCTCGGCTCCGACGGGATCCGGGTGAACGCGATCTGCCCGGGCTACGTCCGGACTCCCATGCAGGACGATGCGCTGGCGGCCGTTCCCGGGCTCGAGGCGATGTACGAGCGGCAATGCATGCTCGGGCGCATGGCGGAGCCCGAGGAGATCGCGCGTGCGGTGCGCTTCCTCCTCTCCGACGAGGCCAGCTTCGTGACGGCCGAGTTCCTCGTCGTCGACGGCGGGGTCGTGCCCTCCCAGCGCTGATCGGGGAGCGGGAAGGAGAGCCGCTGAGCGCTCCGGTCATGGCGGAGTCGAGGCCGATCTCGTCCGGGGACCGCTCGACCCGCTCGACCGACCCACTGATCCCACTGACCCCATCGATCCCGCTCGATCCGATCGGCTCGAAAGGAGCGGGGTGCGCAGCGCGCTCGATCTGTAGAATGGAGCGCGGGCCGTGACGTGCGCGGATGCTCGGCGCAGTCGATCGACCCGGAGAGAGCAGAGGACCGTCTCGAGGCGGATCTCGGAGAGGAGAGGCGGCGTGTTCTACGGATGGTGGATCGTGGCGAGCGTGTTCACTGCGCAGCTCTTCATGGTCGGATTCTATACGTACGGATATCCGCTGATCATCGTGCCGGTGAAGGAGGATTTCGGGGCGAGCGACAAGCAGGTGAACCTGATCATGACCTTCGGCACGATCGTCGGGCTGGTCGCACCGCCCCTGATCGGGCCCCTGGTCGATCGCTGGTCGGCTCGGGGGCTGATGCTGCTCGGCACGTTGTTCCTGATCACGGCGCTCGGCACGCTCTCGGTGACCCAGGACATCTACCAGTTCGTCGCGGCCTTCGCGCTCCTGGTCGGGGGGGCGAACGTGTTGCTCGGACCGATGACCGGCTCGACGGTGGTCTCTCGCTGGTTCACGACCTCGCGAGGGCGCGCTCTGGGAATCGCCGCGACGGGCACCTCGATCGGAGGCATCGCGCTGCCGCGGCTGATCGATGCCGCGCTGACGGATTGGGGCTGGCGCTCGACGCTGCAGGCTCTGGCCATCGCCGTCCTGCTCTTCGTGCTTCCCTGGATGCTCCTGGTCCTGAGGGATCATCCCGCCGACAAGGGGCTCGAGCCCGAGGGAGCGGCGGCGCCGTCTCCCGAGGAAGCGACTCGCGCGGCGGGTGTGGAGGGCTGGACGACCGGCGAGGTCCTGGCGAGTCGCTCATTCTGGCTGATCGGATGCTGCCTCGGCCTCCTCTTCATGAGCTACACGGCGGTCCTGAGCAACCTCGGTCTCTACGTGACCGGGCTCGGGGTCGAGATCTCCGCCGTGACGACGCTGGTGACCTCGATCGCGTTGTGCGGACTGATCGGAAAGATCGTCTTCGGCTATGCCGCCGACCGGATCGGCCTGAAGGTCGGCCTCTGGATCGCCCTGGCCCTGGCCGGAGGCGGGATCGGCCTCCTCTCGCTGGAGCCCGGCTACCCGTTCATGGTTCTGGCCGCGGTCCTGATGGGGCTCGCCGCGGGGGGCATGCTGCCCGTCTGGGGGGCCATGGTCGCCGCCGCCTTCGGGACCGTGAGCTATGGACGGGTCATGGGGCTGATGATGCCGGTCATCAGCCTGCTGGTCATGCCGGGCTTCATGGTCGCCGGGGCGAGCTCCGATGCGACGGGCAGCTTCAGTCTCGCCTGGCAGATCTTCGTCGGTCTGATCGCCTTCGCGGCCCTTCTTCTGCTCGCTCTTCGACTGCCGGCGGAGAGCGACACGGGGCCCATCGCGGAGGAGGCTTGATCCCTGCTCCGGGCGGGACGGGCTCGGGATCCGTCTCTGCGGAGCGCCCGCCTCGAGGGCTCGCCGCTCTCCACGGGGAGGCCTACCAGACGACGGGCAGCTCGCGCGAGCCCCGGACCGTCGATCCGCGAGGCAGCGCGGCCGTCTCGTCGAGGAGCCGGAGTCCAGGCAGCCGCTCGAGGAGGGCCCGCGCCGCGACGCGCAGATTGGTGCGCGCCATGTGGACGCCGGGACAGGAGTGGCTGCCGAGTCCGAAGGTGAGCTTCCGGCGCGTGTCGCGAGCCGGGTCGAAGCGGTCGGGCTCCTCGAAGACTTCGGGGTCCCGATTGGCGCCCGCGATCGCGAAGAGCATGGGCGCCTCGGGCGGGATACGGACTCCTTCCAGCTCGGTCCCGGGAAGACAGAGCCTCGGCAGGATCGCCACGGGGGTCTCCCAGCGCAGCAGCTCGTCGATGATTCCGGAGAGCGTCCCGGGATCGGCGCGTGCGGCCTCTGCGAGCTCCGGCTTCGACAGCAGCAGCCAGATCAGGCTCGCCAGCGCGTCGTGGGTCGTCGTGGCGCCGGCCGAGAAGAGCAGGCGAACGTGGGAGAGTACCTCCTCGTCGGTGAAGCGACGGCCCTCGATCTCTTCGTGCAGGAGATGGGAGATCACGTCGGAGCGGGGCTCGGATCGTCGTTCCTGGAGCACGGGGCGCAGGAAGTCGGTGAACGCCCGGGCGGCGCCTCGATCGAAGGAGAGAATGCCGAGCGCCCAGCCGACGAAATCCTGCTCGCGGTCGGTCGGGATGCCCAGCAGACGGGAGACGACGAGGAAGGGGTAGCGGGCGGTGAATCGGGATACGAGATCGCCCCGGCCCTCGTCCGCGAAGGTGTCGATCAGCTCGTGCGCGAGATGCGAGAGGCCCTCCGCCTCCATGCGGGCGACGGCCGAGGAGCGGAAGGCCGGCGTCGCGAGCCGACGGGTCAGGTGGTGCTCCGATCCGTCCATGCTCTCGAAGGTGCGTCCCTGGATCGGCTCGATCGAGCGCCGGTACCACTCGCCGGCGGGAAAGGCGTCCTCGTCCTTGAAGGCGGTCTCGAGCGCTCGATGTCCGATCACGATCCAGGCTGGTCGGGTCGCGAAGCGGACCTGCGCGACGGGGCCCTCCTGCTCGCGAATCCGCCGCAGCTCGAGATGGAGGTCGTTTCCGGGAAACGCCTCCTGCGCGAAGTCCAAGGACATGGCCCCAGCGTATCGGATCTTGGCGCCCTCGGGCGGAGGGGGGACCCCTCCAGGAGACCCGAGGAGGACCTCCTGTCTCCCGCTCTTCCGGGGTGTCGGGGCTCGAGCTCGAGTCGCGATGGGCCGGTCTTGCAGCTCGACCTCGTTCACGCGAGCATCCTCGCGACAGCCGATCGACGACCAGTGGAGTACGCGTGGACAAGCAGACCTTCGACGACCTCTTCGAGCGCTATACGGCCGCCGTCACCGCCACCGACGTGGATGCGATCGTCGGCCTCTATGCGCCCGAGGCGAGCATCCAGATTCCAGTCGGAGGTCCCGTCCGGGAGGGGATCGAAGCGATCGATGCCTTCTATCGTGAGAACGAGCTCGCGGAGTCCCTTCGAGTCGTGGGTCCCTCCTGCGTGGCCGGGCTCGAGGCTGCGGTCCCGATGATCGCCCGGGTCCGTCACGAGGGCGTGCTGCGTGAGATCGACGTGATCGATGTCGCCCGGATCGACGAGAGGGGGCGCGTGCTGTCGATGCGCGCCTTCTTCGATCTCGAAGGGGGTCGGGTCCTCGAAGAAGGGTGAGCGCTCCCCCTACAGCGTGTTGAATCCCGGGATGAAGCGTCCCGCCGAGGCGCCACCGTCCACGGGCAGGTCGATGCCCGTGACGTGGGCACTCGAGTCGGAGGCGAGGTAGAGCACCGACTCGGCGATCGCCTCGATCGGGACCGCTCCCGGAATCCCGCGATTCCGGGTATACGACGCCGTCTCCTCGAGGAACGAGACCATCTTCTCGAGCCAGGGCCCATACATCATCGTGTTTCCACCCGCCGGACAGACGCTGTTGACTCGGATTCCATCCCTTCCCAGCTCGAGTGCAGAGGCCTTCGCGAGCCCTCGCATGCCCCATTTGGAGGCCGCATAGGCGCTGATCCCGTTCATCGCGACGAGGCCGTCGATCGATCCGACATGGACGATCGAGCCTCTCTGTCGGGCCTTCATGGCCGGCAGGACCGCGCGTGTCCCGAGGAAGGGACCCAGCGTGTTGACCCTCATGAGCCTCTCGAAGACCTCGGGCGGGGTGTTCTCGATCGTACCGAGATGGAGGACGGCGGCGTTGTGGACGAGCACGTCGATCCGCTCATGCACGGCGAGCGTCTCCTCGACGAGATGCGACCAGGCCTCCTCCGAGGTCACGTCCAGGGCATGGAAGCGCGCGGCGGCGCCGAGGGTCTCGGCCGTCTCGCGTCCCGCGTCCTCGAGGACGTCTCCGATCACCACGAAGGCGCCCGCCTCGACGAAGCGCTGCGCGATCGCCGCGCCAACGCCGCGCGCTGCACCCGTGACGAGGGCGACACGTCCTTCGAGCTCGAGCATGGAGCTCCTCCCGATCGTTCTCCCGGCCGATCAGGAGCGATCACCCGGATCCCCGGTCGTTCCGCCGGAGGAGGCGACGAGGCTAGCAATCCGTCGCTCCTCCCGCCGCGTGCCCGCGCACCGTGGGCTTCGGGATCGGTCCGGGTCCGGTCGCCGCGAGCCGTCGTCTCCCGGCCGGGATCGACGTATGCTCACGGACCGGAATCATGAAGAGCTCGCAAAGGAGACCGACGACATGGACTCAGCCGATGAAGCCCTCGCTCACTGCAGGATCAGCTCCCTTCTCTCGCTCTACTATCAGGCTCTCGACGTCGGCGATCTCGAGACGCTCGAGAGGGAGGTGATCGCAGAGGACGCGAGCTGGGAGGTGATCCAGCTGTCCACGAACGAGAGGGTGGAAGACGGGGCCTCCGGTCGGAGTGGGATCGTCGCCTGGTTCCAGCGGATGCTCGGCAGCGAGGTGACCATGAGCGAAGGGACGGTTCGCCATTTCATCGATACCCACGTCATCCGCGTCGCGCCCGACGGGCAGACCGCCCACTCGACGAGCCATCTCCAGGCGGTCGACACCGTCACGATGGCGAATCTCGCCAACGGGTTCGTGGAAGCGGATCACGTCCGGACCGAATCGGGCTGGAGGATCCGCCGATACAAGGTCGAGGAGCGCATCACGGAGGAGGACATGGCTGCCTTCAAGGCCATGATCGAGGCCGAGAAGGCATAGCCTGCTTCTTCCGCCGGGCGTCCCCCCCGTCCTTCCGACCGATCGGCCGCCGATCAGTCGCCGAGGTCCGGTGCCCAGGCGGATCCGTTGATGTGGGAGCCGCCGTCGACGAAGAGGGTGTTGCCCGTCAGGTAGCGGCAGCCTTCGCTCGCGAGGAAGAGCGCGACCGGTGAGATGTCGTCGTAGCAGTCGCCGATCCGACCCATCGGATTGGCCGCGTCCGCCGCGGCCACGAGCTCGGGATGGGCGGCCATCGTGGAGGCGAAGGCCGCCGACTTGGCGGCCGGGCAGAGGATGTTGGCGACGATGCCCGAGGGCGCCCACTCCCTCGCTGCGGTCCGGGTCGCTGCACGCAGCGCCTCCTTGCTCGAGTTGTACTCCACCGTCCCCATGTGCGCGTTGACGCCGTTCAGCGAGCAGATGTTGATGATCCGGCCGTATCCCCGGGCCTTCATGATGGGGTGCGCGGCGAGCATGGCCCAGAAGGGGCCCAGGAATCCGACATGGATTCCATGCATCATGAGCTCGACCGTCTTGTGCTCGACGCGACCGAGCCGGCCTCCTCCCCAGGCATTGTTGACGAGGATGTCGACCGTGCCCCAGGCGTCGACCGCGGCGGCGATCATCCCTTCGACGTCGCTCTTCGATCCCGCATCCGTTCGGACGAAGAGCCCCGAATCGCCCAGCTCGTCGGCGACGGCCCGACCCGTCTCGGGGTTCAGCTCGGCAATGACGACCCGAGCCCCTTCGTTCGCGAAGCGGCGCGCCATCGCCGCGCCGATGCCGTCCCCGGCTCCGGTGATCACGGCGACCCGTCCCTCGAGCTGTCCCATCGAAATCCTCCTCCGTTCGTGCAGGGCCGCCGAGCGCTCGCGCACCCGTCGGCCTCGATCCGCGCCGTGCGCCGTCGATTCGGACCTCGCACCATAGCAACGAGCCGACGGCTCAGCGCCCCGGAGCGAGCGCCTTGAAGAGGGGGCGCGTCCATACGGATTGCGCGAACGGGTCGAGCCACCGGTAGAGCCGACCGGAGACCTGGATGGGGCGGCTCCGTTCGACCGCCTCGAGTCCCTCGCGGACGACCGTCTCCGCGTCGTACCACATCCAGCCGGGCAAGCCCTTCTTCATTTCCTGAAGGTCGCCCGCGTCGTGGAACTCCGTGTGGGTGAAGCCGGGACAGAGAGCCGAGACCTGGACGCCGGTTCCCTTCAGCTCGAGGGCGAGCTCTTCGGAGAGCGCCACGAGGTAGGCTTTGGACGGGCCGTAGTGAGCGCCGGCAGGACGCGCGATCCGGCCCGCGAAGGAAGATACGTTGACTACGCGGCCGTATCCTCGGGCCCGCATCGGGGGGATGAAGTGATGACAGAGATGGGGCACCGAG